>CALKXD010000087.1 GCA_938003855.1 uncultured Granulosicoccaceae bacterium
AACGGACAAGCACCAAAACCGCACCTGTAATCCAGCTTAATATGTAGACGTTTACACTGCCGAAAATATCGATATAACGCGCAATAAAACCGCACATGGTTCCATTGCAAAAAAAATACCCTGAGCCTTCTATAGCCTGAAAAAACCCGGGTCATCTGTTTTTACAGGCTGTTACCAGGCAGTTAACAGCTCGATCCACACCATGCTCACTATATTAAAAGATTCAAAGAGCACAGCGGCAGAAGGGCTGCAAACGCATTACTACTCTTCACTGATCGACCAATACTAGAGCGTTGCACAGGTATGCAAAGCGGCCGTGAAGCACAAATCCGTCTAACGAAAAAAGGTAAATACAATTACCCGACCAGTATATCTGCTGATGGGGTAGCGAACCCTGCCTATGTCGAAAAATCGATCACTATTTCTCAAAGCACCTTATCCAAAAAAAAGGTGAGACGCGTTGAAAGTTATCGCCGGCAATCAAGCAACCGGATAACCGCCTATACAAGACCGAACATCCGTTGCTCTTTTGCTTCAATCCACTGGACTACACCTGAGTTCTCTAAACGGCAAGCACAATACGCATCGCGGTTTTAATCAGCAAATTTAATTGCCATTATAATTTTGCTCACTCGCAAAAAAAACATCGGCCTCATAACAACAGGTACAACAACTGATTCCCGATAACGGGCTACAGAGAACCCGAATTGTAAGCGTCACAGGGGACAACAGTCCGACAGCACGGCCATGTTATGTCAGTCAATGAAGCTGGTCGCGGATAAAATGCGGCTGCTGCACCAGCCGTGACAAAACCAGCCACATTTAGTCTCAAGTCTTTGCCTTTATATTGGTTAGAGAACACTGTTTGTCACGGGAACAGGTAGAGGATCTTACTGCTTCAGCAAAGCCACTAATACTTAAAACACTTATGTATCGTACACAGATGCCTTGCCATCAGTCGGCCTCCATCATGGCTTCTACCAAGGTCAGTCGCGTCAATATTCGGGGTGCCTGAACCCTGTCAGCATTTGCGGGTTTATTACTACCGGGAGCTTTTACTTTTACTTTTACTTTGTCTCAGCATTCTACAACGACGAATCGGAATTACGGTTTCCAATCGATGTGGCATCGCCGGCACTTCATCCAGGTTCTCAGACGAACCCCCCGGTTGCCACATAGACCGTATACCCGGCTGCCGGTGACAGACCGGGCAGCCAGACAGCTGCCGACGATCAGTCATGAAAAATCAGAAAGTCAGGGCTTGCAAACCGATTGACCTACACCAGTGGCAGCTTATTCCTTGTTCCAAAGTGCCCGATTTCACAATTGAGTTGCAAACTGGCCTCATATATGCCAGAAATAAGGTCCCTTGGGCAACTAAAAGGAGGTGATCTTGAAATCTATACTCACTGCAATGACGGGTATTTTGGTGTTTGCTACCGGTAGCGTTCTCGCGTGTCCATTTATGGACGCCAAGCAAAAGGTCACTGAATTAAGCCTACCCGGCCAGGCTGAGCAAAGCTTGACCGCAAATGAAGTCAAAGAGGTTGACCCAGACCTGCTGGCTAACCTGCTGCTGGTACCAGAGCACGAAGCTACAGAGTCAACCAACTAACTCGGCTACCCGTCTGACGACGAGTACGCCCGACCCTGTTCAGGGTCGGGTGTTTTCGCTTCCCCTCCCGCGTATATCCACTCCGCTACCGATTCCGCCCATTAATCTGAATTCGCCGCCGATAACGCTCCCACATCAGTACCCGGTCACACTTTCTGCCCCACACCCGGGAACAACGCTTGCAAGTCCCCACCACACTCTAACAATGCCTCGCTGACGGACAATCGCTGCGTTTTTGCCCACTGCTATTTCCGACAACACTGCCGATAGCGTTTTAGAACGTATTATTTGTTGATCCCCGGAGCCTCCTATATGTCAACACTCTCCAAGAGCCTGCCATTCTTTCTGGCGCTGTATCTCGCTGGTTGCGGCGGGTCCACTGAACCCGCAGACGACAGCACGCCTGCCATCCTGAGCGACGTTCCAATCGCTGCGGCTGACACCGACCAGGACGGCGTATCAAACGAAATTGAGGGTACCGGCGACCCCGACGGAGACGGCATCCCGAATTACCTCGATCTCGACAGCGACGGAGACTCAATCTCTGATGCCCACGAATACAATCACCCCTGCCAGCAGGAATTTGATAACTACATCGCTGCCAACGGTGATCCCGATGAACAACGCGAATTTCCCGAGTTCAGCGAGAGAGTACCGCTGGTAGTGACCGAATACTGGTTCGCCAGCATGGCTAAAATCGTGCGCTTTACATCAATGGAAACAGAGGACTTTTGCACTGTCGTTGAGGAAGAAAACGCCTCACAGTGGAGCAACTAGCCTCTCCCGTATAACCTCGGCCGGCTCACCCACTGAGCCGGCCCCTATGCCCATCTTTGCGGTCAGAGCGACGTCTCCACAGAAAATATCCAATATCGGTGCTTCACTGAGATTTTTCCGGTACTTTCCAGTCCCTGACAACACCCGCCCCACTACCCGCGGTTCGTCGACTTCCCAGCAGCACTGCGGTAGTGTGTGACTTCACTGCCACTGCCCTGGACACCGCTTGCCCTATACTCTGTACCTGCTGACACTCTGTCAGGCTCTCATGTTTATTTGCTCAACGCTGCTGATCACGGTTTCTGCACTGATCGGCCTTGAACTGGCAGACAACAAAGCACTGGCGACGTTACCGCTCGCCATTCAGTTTATTGCCGTCATGCTCACCAGCATTCCGGCCTCGCTCATTATGGGGCGCTGGGGCCGACGCTTCGGCTTCATGGGTGCCGGCTGTATTGGCATTCTGGGTGCCGGACTCGCACTCATGGCCATCTACCAGCATTCTTTTATTCTTTTCTGTGTCGCCACGTTCTGCTTCGGATCATTCACCGCATTTGGCAACTACTACCGATTTACCGCTCCGGAAGTCGTACCCGAAAGTAAAAAAAGTGTGGCAATCTCGCTGGTAATGGCAGGCGGTGTGATTGCCGCGTTCATCGGCCCTAATCTCGCCAGCTGGAGCCAGGGACTGCTGGAGGTATCGCGTTATGCCGGCGCTTTTGTCATAGTGGTCGGCGTCTATCTGCTTTCAATTATCACCGTAAGCTTCATGGACCTGCCGCCCACACCAACACGGAAAAAGAAATCAAAAAACGGCAGGCCGCTCGGCAGTATCATGCGGCAACCGATATTCATTGTCGCGGTGGTCTGCGCCACTCTTGGCTATGGCACGATGAACCTGATTATGACAGCGACACCACTGGCCATGCACCACCAGCAAATGCTGCTTAGTGACACAGCGTTTGTTATCCAGTGGCATGTCGTCGCGATGTTTGCGCCTTCTTTCGTTACCGGGCATCTCATCAACTACTTTGGTATCATAAAAATCCTTCTCACGGGCGCTTTATGCTGCTTTATCTGCGTTGCTCTGAACTTACTGGGGCAGACGCTCTGGCATTTCTGGGCAGCGTTAGTTTGCCTTGGCGTTGGCTGGAACTTTATGTTCGTCGGGGGGACTACACTACTAACAGACGCATACACTGAAACAGAGAAATCCCGCACCCAAGCAGCCAACGATTTCATCGTTTTTACCACAGTCTCTGTCACTGCCCTGTCGTCGGGTACCATCCACCATACCTATGGATGGACCATAGTAAATCTGGGGGTTCTTCCACTGCTGGCCATCGCCGCTTGCAGCTGTATTTGGTTGCGGCAAATACGTACCACTGACGCTATGCCTGCGGCTTAGCAAAAGCGGCTATCAGAAATCACCCCGCAGATCATCAATACTTTCCGTTTCACAGAAAACTTAATTCATGCAAAATCCGTTATTAAAAAAAGCCCTTCCCGTTCTTATATGCGTGTTCGCCATCGGCATCGGGGTAATGACAGCACTAACCGCAAAAAAACCACCTGAAAAACTGGAGATCTCGGGCTTCGCATTTCCAGAGCCAAAAGCACTGGTTGATATCCATCTTATCGATCAGGATACCGAGGCGTTTACCGAAGAGGCATTTAAAGACAGCTGGACCTTTGTCTACGTTGGATACACTTTTTGTCCGGACGCCTGCCCTATGTCGCTCACCACAATGAATCAGATACACGGTATTCTCGACAAACAACAGAATGCCGAAAACCTCCAACTGCTGCTGGTCTCTGTTGATCCACAAAGAGACTCTCCGGAACGATTACTGGAATACACCAGATACTTCAATGACAGCTTCCTCGCTGCCACCGGCACAGATCCAAACATCAAGGATTTCACTACTCAGGTCAGTGCAATTTATTCCTTACCTGATGATCGCAGCGACCCCAACTACCTGGTCGATCATTCTTCTTCAATCATACTGATAAACCCCGAGGCAAAAGTCCACGCGATTTTCACCCCTCCTCAGTCCGCATCCGACCTCGCAGAAGATTTTGTTAAACTCAAGGAACGCTACCGCTCACACTCCTGAGCATATCAACAGCGCGTTTGCCTGTAGCGCAGAAGCACTTTTATACCGCCGATACCGTCACAGCGGCCAAATCACCCGGGGGCAGATTGTTTATTTCTCCCCGGCGGCAAGGCAACTACGCCAGAAACGACGGCATACACCAACACGGCACCCGACACGCGCCCACGGCGTGACTGTGAACTGCAGAAAAAACTCCCGCTGTGCAAACAGCCTGAGAACCGGATAAACCCAACGGGTGACGCAACGACTATCCGCTGGACACACCGCGAAAAATGCATTGTGTGAATTACACCTCAACTCAATTCAGCCCTTGTTTTTACAACCGAATCCTCAACCTGATTAATCAACACATTTTTCCTGTGAACCAACGCAGACTTATCAACCAACCTTAGCCCACGCCTATCAAGAATAGCCATTTTTAACCTCTATATGGTCGAGAAAAAAACACCCTCATCCCCACCAAGGAACGGGTTGCTTTTTTCATAGCCATTCTTTCGGGGAACTAAATGGTCGAACCTTTATCATTCTTACGTCGCGTAAGTTGTGCATTCGCGTTGACCTTACTTGTCATTAATCCACTATGGGCTGACGATACCGAGATATTTTTCGGCCAGACAACGGATCGTACTACCCAACCCAACGTACTATTTGTGATCGATGGATCCGGATCAATGGATCTATATGACTGCGCCAATGGGAGTGCTCAATACTCGCCATGTACCGGTGGAACAACCACCCGACTTGAGCGAATGAAGGACGCATTAAAATCCGTACTGAATAGCACCAGCGGTATTAACGCAGGTCTTATGCGTTTCAGCCATAGTCACAATGGTGGCCGGGTCACGTTCCCCATACTACCCATAGATCAGCAACTGTGTGACGGCACCACCTGCGACAATGATCAGGTTTTTGATGCGCAATCCCGAGTGTCACAAAGCGCTGACGATGCGCTCGAACCCGCTAACGGCCCGGTCCAAATTGATGCCAACACGCTAACACTGGTACCCGGTGACACCTCCTGGGTCGGACTGCGCTTTCCGGAACTGAACATCCCACAGGGGGCAACGATCACTGATGCACGGCTTGACCTGACCGCCACAATATCATCAACTGCTCCGGCAAGCTTTGTCATACACTCTCAGGACAGCAGTGATGCGGAACCGTTTAAAGCAACCGGTAACGACATAAGCAACCGCAACAGGAACTTTAACACAGTGACCTGGGACGGCCTGGAAGACTGGACGAACAACGAAAAATACCAATCACCTGACCTTGCACCTCTGGTGCAACAGGTAGTAAGTAAGAACGACTGGTGCGGTGGAAACGCACTGGGTCTCATCATCAATGGCACCGGCAACCGGGTAATAGACACCTTTGATAAATCGACCACTAACAGTCCGGTACTTCGAGTCAGCTACACACTTCAGAATGTCCCGACCGGCGGTGGCTGTACCAGTCAGACCATAGTTAAGCAAATCGCAGACAACGACAGCGATGCAATGGAGCTGAGCTACCCGTATTCGTGGAATGGCTATATCTACCGGGGCTACAGCTTCAATCGGATCAGATCTCAGGCCTCTCACTTCTCCGGCTTCTCATCGGCATTGGCGTTCGACGAAATCGATTTACCAAAAGATGCTGAAATTATCGACGCTACGCTAACTGTAAAAACGAAGCACCAAAGCTATAACACTGGCAACTTAACCCTCAACATACGCGCCGAAAACAACGGCAATCCCGCCGCCCTGGGATACGACAAATTCAACTTCAGCAGTCGTTCCAGGGTTGCTTCAACGGTAAACTGGGACACCATGTCGACCATTGACGGAGAAACATCTACGTCACCATCACTGAAAAACCTGATAGATGACGTCACCGACAACGCCAACTGGGAACCAGGCAACCGAATGGTGTTCTTTCTAGAACCGGGCAATGGCGGTGGACAACGAAGCATTGCCGCAAACGAGTCTGGCAATTCAAACTCGCCGCTGCTTAAAATTCGCTACAAAACCTATATTGACAACTCGGCAGCTACAATATCCGGCCCGGTATCCGACGTACGCTCAAAGCTGATAGAACAAGTCGATGAAATGGTTGCCCGTGGCGGTACACCCACCGTCGGTGCACTACTTGAAGCCGGTCGTTATTTCGGCGGAAAATCCGTCGACTACGGCACCTATCGCTACCACAATCCAAGCTCGACTGCCAGTGGCTATGGCAAGTACTCACGAGTGTCACACCCGGACAGCTACACCGGTGGCACGGTCGTGAGGGATGCGGCCTGCAGCCCTAATGCACTGAATGGTTGGAAATGCGCTACGGAGGTTATTACCGGAGGTCCGGTGTACAAGTCGCCGATAACGCACGAATGTCAAACCAATCACATCGTTCTACTGACAGACGGTCAACCGAGTTCGGACAGTTGGGCACCGGCAAAAGTCAAGGCACTGACTCAAGCTGAAAACCCGGCAAACAACACATGCAAGGCCCAGAACTATAACTATGGCACTTGTGGTGAGGAGATCGCCGCCTACCTCAACACAGTCGATCAGAATGATCTTGACAGCAATCAGTTCATCACCACGCACACCATCGGTTTTAACTTCACGACGCAATGGCTTAAAGATGTTGCTGCGTCAGGTGGTGGTGGCTTCTATACAGCAGATACCGCCAACCAGTTGCAAGCGGCCTTCAGCAATATTCTAGACGAGGTACAGGACGTGAATACTTCCTTCGTCGCACCGGGTGCGACGGTCGATCACTTTACCAAATTATCGCACCGTAACGACGTGTACCTGGCACTGTTTAAGCCCAAGACGACCCCGGAATGGGAAGGTAATCTAAAACGCTATGACATCACCGGCAGCCCGCCTTCGCTACACGATGTCAACGGCAACCCGGCGGTAGATAGTTCCACGGGGCAATTTTTTGCCTCATCCAAAAGTAAGTGGTCGACCGTAGTCGATGGCAACAACGTAGGCAAAGGCGGTGCGGCCGGTCTACTGAATCACTCGAGCCGGACGATTGTCACCAATATCAGCAGCAATCCGGACTTAACCGCTTCGGGTAATGTCTTCTCGAAGAATAACCCTGCAATTGACACCGCGATACTCGGAATAAATACTGCCGATACCGAACGACGCAATAATATTCTGGATTGGACCCGCGGCCAAGACCTCAAAGATAACGATGGCGACGGGGATACTGATGACACCAGAATGCACATCGGCGACCCGCTGCACTCGCGGCCGGTGATTATCACCTATTCAGGGACATCAGAAAATCCGAACTCAGTAATTTTGTTCGGTACCAACGAAGGGTTTCTGCATTCGATCGATACCGAGACCGGTGAGGAAGTTTTTTCGTTTATCCCGAAAAATCTGCTGAAAAACCTTAATACGCTTTACAATGGCAACCCTGCCGACGCAAAACCTTATGGGCTTGATGGCGCAATCTCGCTGTGGAACGAAGATGCCAACAACAACGGCACCATAGAGACCGGCGACCATGTCTATCTATATATGGGCATGCGTAGAGGCGGCAATAGCTATTACTCCCTGGACCTGACCGAAAAGGAAAGCCCGAAATTCCGCTGGGAGATCAACAGCAGTACCACGGGCTTCAGTGAACTGGCACAAACATGGTCTCAACCAGTCGTTACTACCATTAAATATCTCGGGTCACCGAAAAAGGTTCTGATCTTCGGTGGCGGCTACGACGAAACGCAGGACGACAAAACCGTGCGTGGCCCGGACACGTCCGGTCGAGCCATTTTTATTGTTGACGCTGACGATAAGACTCTGCTCTGGAGTGGTGGCCACAGCGACGGCAGCCCCACCAGGACATTTGCCGATATGAACTACAGCATTCCTGCAACTGTCAAGGTTATCGATGGCGATGGTGATGGATACACCGAGCAACTCTACGTTGGTGATATGGGCGGCAGGCTTTGGCGCTTTGATATTGACAATGAAGCCACCTCGGTAAACTCGCTGGTCAACGGTGGTATCATCGCAGACTTCGCCACTACCGGCAGCGCCGCTGACACCCGTCGCTTCTACCACACACCGGATATCTCCTTTACGCTGCATGAAGGAGACTACATTGCCAATATCGCGGTAGGGTCCGGGTATCAGGCACACCCGCTCGATAAAACCATCAAAGATAGATTCTATCTGATCCGCTATCCCTACGAACCTCACGCCGATGGTGCCTACGGCATGAAAGACCGCACCACGAACGCATTTCGTACAATCAAGGAAGCCGATCTATTCAACGCAACCAGTAACATACTAGGCGAAGGCACTGATGCAACCGCAGTGGCAGCAGCGGAGACCGCTCTCGTGGAAAGCCAGGGCTGGCTACTTGAAATGGAAAGCAGTGGTGAGAAAGTGCTCGGCCCTTCACTGACGTTTAATAACCGCGTGATGTTTACAAGCTACGTACCTGGCGGTATATCCGTCGGTTGCGCACCACAACTAGGCACCGGGGTATTTTGGGCGGTCGATCTATGGGATGCGCGGCCTGTACAGAATTTCGACGAGCTCGATTCAGACGAAACGGCAACACATGTCGATCTGTACAAGGCTGATCGTCATCGACTGATTCCCGGTAGCGGTATACCAGCGCCTATCCAAACACTATTTCTACAGGTAGAGGATGAGCTGCATATCACCACAACTTCCGGCGCACACGTCATGATGCAGGACGACGCAGACACATTGGTAGAGCGGATCTACTGGTCTGAGAATCCAGACTTCTGATCATCGCCAGGTGGCCCGGACAGCGGTGCAATCAGCAGAGTTTACCTGCCTGATTACACGGCTGCCCGGGTTTACACACCGGCTTGCCAGTACAGCACCCGGTAAACTGGCTATCCCTTTGTAGTAGGTTGACTCAACCCCGGACACTCCCTCGGCCTGCAACTGCTTTATCAGGCGGTCTCTATGATTTTGAGTCAGTGCGTAGCGCGGCTCACTCAACGCGGAAGAATGAAGCCCGTACAGGGGTGGGTAAACCTGAAATAAAAATTCACCAGTAACAATCCACGGCATGTGCAGGCAAAACAGCGAAGTCAACAGGGTTCGCGCATGTACACCATCGGCGTCGCCATCGGTAAGCAGCACAATTCGTTGAAAGCGCAATTCAACATCATCGAAAGTACTTAGCCCTGTGGTGTTTATAGATCGCAACAGCGATGCGATTATCGGGTTATCGAGGAGCTTACGTGGTGAATTTTTGTGTGGGCTGACGATCTTGCCTTGCGTTGCAAATATCGCCTGGCAGCTTCGATTTCGCACCGCCCGGAGGGCATTAGCGGCACTCTTGCCTTCAACGATAACCAGTTCCGCATCGGTGTGACTGGAGCAGTCAAGCAATCCTGATCCAATCACCGTGCAGGCAACGCAGGCAGAACCGGACACCGCTCGACGTCCGCAGCGGTGTTACTCAACTGGCGAGTTCGACTGTAGACTCCTGTGGGCGCACAATCTTTCGCTTAGGCTGTTTATACCGAATGACCGGTGTTTTGCTCGATGACCCCGTCACCACGTGCGATGTTTCTTTGCGAATCACGGGTGCCGGAACACTGCCCCCGTCATTCTTTCTGCTCACGAGACGCTTGTCTTTGCGCTCTTTTTGAGCCACCTTCTGCATTGCCCGCAATGTTGCGCGTGCCAGCGCCCGGTGCGCCTCAGAGACTTCTTCGACGGCTTTGCCGGCCAGATCATACCGATGCTTGCCTTTCATCAGACCGTACAAATATCCATAGCTGTTTGTGTGGCGTTTTAACACCTCACGCAACACTCTGCCCGACATACCCGGGTGCTCGGTACGATACTTCAATATATCGGCGTAAATAGATAGAGAGAGCGGCCGTAGGTCCGGACCGGGCGTAAAGGTATCAGGCCAACGCAACGCCAGCCAGCGTTGAATGTCTTTTACTTTGTAGGATGACCATTTTTTTTTCATGTTTACTATTCAGTCAGCGAAATCGCTGTTTTCTTCATTCTGTAAAATGCTGATCGCAGATGCGCTCAAGAGTCAGGCCTTCAGTGCAAACCGGGACGATGCAGTCATCCCGCACCTGTCTTTGTGTATCTTGCAAATTCACTCTCGTTCTCATCTGAAATCAGCCGACCGACAAACGATGGCGAAGATAGATACTTTGGCAAACAGCGATCCACACACCCTGTGCCTCCCTACTTGCAGTCTGGCAGACCTGATGTCACTAAGCGGTAAACCGTCCTCACTGTGTGTGTCGCCGATCTATGCCACAGATCAGCTGCCCAAGCACTGCCAGACCCTAATACTAGCCTCTGATTTCAGTCCAGTAGAGCACCATTTGTCACACCCGCGCTAGGCCAAGCCGGACGGATACTATGCACATATTGACGCCAGTACGTGTTTACACAGAAAGTGGTCGGGATTAACTAACAATATTTGCAGCCGGAGGGCCTTGCGACTTCATTTCTCAAAACGAGCAGCCGCGCAATATAGTGTCAATCCGGAATTGGTAACATCCCTTCACTTCACAAAAACAACTTGCATTGTTTATATTTTGCGAACCTGGGCACATCTCAATGAGCGGTTTTAAAAAACCTCGCCAATTCAATAGTACAAGGCGGGGCCTGATGCTGGCTTCCCTGGCGGTTGCAGGCGTCCCGCTAAGCCGTGCAATTGCCAGCTTGTCGAGTTACCCGGAACTACGCCTGAACTTGTACAACATCCATACAACAGAGACGCTTGACACCACCTTTTGGGTCAATGGCGAATACGATGTATCAGCCCTGCAAGAGATAGACTACTTGCTACGGGACCACCGTACCGGCGACGTTAAGCAGATTGATACCCGATTACTTTCCATCATTTACTTGATTACTCAACGACTAGGAAGTGACGGGCCGGTCAGTGTAATTTCCGGCTATCGATCTGCCGAGACCAACCGGAAACTGGCCCAGATAAATGCCGGTGTGGCCTCCAACAGTTACCATATCAAAGGGCAGGCTATAGACATCAGAATTCCGGGCAGGAACACAGCGAAAGTACGGGATGTTGGCTTGAAACTTCGCGTCGGCGGCGTCGGCTACTACCCGCAGTCGAACTTCGTGCACCTCGATACCGGCCCGCCCAGACACTGGTAGCCGTCACCCAACGCGGTCAACGACATAAAGCAGCACAAAAGCGAAGCCGCTCATCATCGCCACATACGGCCAATTCCACAGAGCGCCTTTCCAACTGGGAATACCGTAGCGCCCCTGAAACACCAGATGCGTTCCCGACAGCGGACTGGCACAGGTGCCCAGGCTCCAGGCCAGCAAATAGGACACGGCCAGCAATTCAGGATCCGGGCTGAAAGTCATCAGCAAAGGCGTCACTCCCGACACGGTCACTACCGGGTGGATACCAACCATTGACAACAGCACCATAGCAAACACAAGCGCACTTGCTTCAAGGTAATGAAATTCCAGCACAGGAATGCTGATCAACCCGCTGCCGATAACACTGCCGATCCCCGCAGCCAGAACTCCGGCCGCCAGAAACAGCAGTAACTCATTGACCATTCGGGGCAGTTGAACGGTAATCTGCGAAGACAGACTACCCGCGGCTTTGCCTACTCCACCGCGCACCAGCAATACAACAACGGTCAATAGGATGGCAGATATCGAGATACACGTTAATACCGACCAGTGCGGACACAATTTGCTCAGTATCATCACCAACACCGCCAATGATGCCGGTATCCACATACTGGAGAACTGCACCGGGTACCCGTAAAATTTCTCCAGTCGGTGGCGGTATCGCAGATGTGCCTCCAGGCCAACCACCAACACACCGGCAACCGCAAACGGAAAGCAAGCCAGCATAACAAACTGCAGCTTCATCGACGGCACGTAGGTAAGGACGGCCGCCATCCCGCCAAAAAACGGCGACCACGCAGAGCAACCGGAAAAGATCCGGGTCAGTGACTGCGACGCCAGCCTGCCCAGCTTATCCTGCGCCGCCAGACGGTCGGCAAACAGAATCGGCGCTGAGATATTAATCACCGAGCCAAACAGGCTAACGCCAATCAGGGTTTTATAGAATGCTGCAGGGCCGACTGGCAGCGTCGATACCTGATCGCTGTCTGAAATAGCCACCAACCGTAAAAAGCCAACTGAAGCGATCATCGTCAGCAGCGCCGCATTATTGCCAATGGCCCCTGGAATGTCAGCCGGTGTGCCGTTCAAGGTAGCTATAATCATCAACAAGATACCGGTCGATGCAATCAGCCCGGTCTGCCAGCGCTGTGGCACACTGACATTTTTCAGCAACAACAGGGCCGCCAGCCAACCACAACCCCCGGCTATCCAGTCAGGCCAGAAAATCCCCCGTCCGATAACATCATCGATTATCGAACTCAGGATCATTAAAAACAACAGAAGACCGGCATACGCCGAAGGTGTTTTCACCATGGTTACCGCACTGTGCAACAACAAAAACGCACATTTTTTGCGCACAGCAGCAGCCTGCGTGCCTTAGTGGTAGACGCGTAGTAGCTGACAACATTCGCCAGGCGACGGTACTGCGATTTGGTTGTCAGGTTATAAAGCATGTCCCACGCTTTACCCATTGGCGCAGAAAAACCAACGGCAATTCATTGCGCTGCGACATAACTGTTTTTAATTTCCTGATAGTCACTGACAAGCACGTCGATGTCCGGCTGGTGGTATTCGCGCAGCCCGCCCAATACCATTTTTTTGGAACCGGTTCCTATCGTCTCTGCACCATCGACAATATCAAAATTGAGACTGACATCCGCCTTCTTGCCCTCTGGCTGCATGGTTGAACCGGTGAATTCCAGTCGAATATCAGAGGCATCGAGCCGGTCCACCTGAAGCTCCATACTTCGGTAAAACACCAGCGGACGGGTTCGATTAATCATCAGACCGGTATTTTCCATCAGGTCGACCAGCAGATAGGGAAACGTTTGCCCGGAAAACTGAACGTATGCAGACACCAGCGACGTTATCACCGCCGCGCTTTCCGTCACACTACCGTTTCGGTCCACGACCATATAGTCCTTGCCCGCGCCATCGCTCAAAGTGATTTGCCGGTCAGACAAAGCCTGCTTTAACCGAACGTCACTGTCTACCATGTTGAGGAACTGAAAGCTCATTGAGTTCGCCAGACCGTACTGATGCAACACGACAGAGAACAACAGATCGCCGGGCACACAGAAACGACGGGCATCGATATCGTGAATCGGATTGAAGTCTCCGGCCACATTTTTGGCAAACAGACTCGAACGCGGTCGATCAAAGAAAATGAAGCCATTTTCCTCGAAGTAAAAGTCGTCAATATTCACTATTGATTCTCGCTGGCAGAAAGCCGTCAATAGTACCGCCAGTGACTGCATTGCGCACACAATAATACGTCTGCGACAGACTGCCGCATTGAATACAGTGCCAGTACAGACACCGTCATTCAATGTCGGCAATATCAGCCGATATCTCTCAACATTGTTAGAAATTCTTTAATAACTGTTTGACCAAAAAGCGGTTTGATTAGATACACTGATACCATGCACGCTTCACAGGCAGGGTATTGTCATCAAACAACGAAAAATTCTTCTGGTCGAAGACGACCCCGATCTGTCAGAGCTGATCGCCCTGCAACTGCAGGACATCCACTGTGACAGCACCCGTATTTCGAATGGCCGCGAAGCGCTGGACCGCGCCAGCACCGAAGAATTCGACATGCTGATACTCGATATCATGCTGCCGGAAGTCGACGGTCTCGAGATCTGCCGCACTGTGCGTGGTCAAAACAGTCAGATTCCAATTCTGATGCTCACGGCCAAATCCTCTGAACTCGACCGTGTACTGGGCCTGGAGCTTGGCGCCGACGACTACATGACCAAGCCATTCAGCACCCTGGAGCTGGTAGCACGTGTCAAAGCGCTACTGCGACGCGCACG
Source organism: uncultured Granulosicoccaceae bacterium (assembly GCA_938003855.1). Lineage (GTDB taxonomy): Bacteria > Pseudomonadota > Gammaproteobacteria > Granulosicoccales > Granulosicoccaceae. Next base: position 14,468 of record CALKXD010000087.1, read on the forward strand.
TATTTCCGAAGAACCCGCCCGCGAACTCAAAGTGGTTGTCTTTAAGGATCTGTCCATCGATACCGAAAACCGACGCTTGTTCATCCGTGATAAAGAGGTAGAACTCACCCCGAAGGAATTCGACCTGCTGCACCATTTTGTTACCAACCCCGGCCGGGTTTTCTCCCGCATGCAACTCCTCGACAAAGTCTGGGGATACAGTTACGAAGGTTACCACCACACGGTAAATTCCCACATTAACCGCTTACGCACCAAAATAGAAAACGACCCGCAGGAACCTCAGTACATTCTGACGCGCTGGGGCGTGGGCTACGAATTCGCCACCCTCGAGTAACACCACGTGCTGAAAACGCTGTATGCCAAGCTCGCGCTGACGCTTATTCTGCTGTTGTTTGTCACAGCAATTGTCTACTCGGCTATCTCTTATTCACTCACCCGCCAGCGCATCATGGGCGATCTGCAGCGGGAGAATGTCGATATTGCCGCCAACCTTGCTGCAGAAATACCGCAAACAGTAGCAGCCGGCATTGACCGACAGTTTACCGAGCAGTTGTTCCATCTGATGAAAATCGTCAATCCCGACGTCGAGCTCTATCTGCTCGACAAGCTAGGGGGCATTACCGATAGCTCGGTGGCGGCCGACATGCTCGCCAGAGAGACTGTCGAGATGGGGCCATTGCATCGTTTTCTGACGGGCTCTCACGCGTTTCCATTGTTTGCCGATGATCCGCGCACCCTCGAGCAACCGGTTACGTTTTCAGTTGCCAAACTGTACGCCGGAGACAAAGACCTGGGGTTTCTCTACGTCACATTGCGCGGCAAGGACCACGACACCTACCAGCGCGGCCGGGCCATAGACCTGATATCCACGATTGGCTTATACGCTCTGGTTGGAAGCTTGCTGGTCTCGCTGTTAGCCGGTCTCTATATTTTCCGCAGAATAACCTCCCGGTTGCAAAAGCTCAGCTGCCTGATCCAAGATTTCGAGCACACGGGCTACCGGCAGACAGAACGCTACGCCGATGTGGCAATGGATCGCGGTGACGATGAAATATCAAAATTAGGCGCAAGCTACGACGGACTGGCCGAACGCATAGCAGAGCAAATACAACTTCTGGAAGCGCAGGACCAGAATCGCCGTTCCTTTATCGCCAATATTTCCCACGATTTACGTACCCCTCTGACCGCCACTCAAGGATACCTTGAGATGCTGCAACACAAGTACGACTCACTGGACGATACCCAGCGCAGAAAATACCTGGGGATATCGCTTAAGCACAGCAAGCGACTGCAAAGCCTGATCACCAATCTGTTCGAACTCGCAAAGCTCGAAGATTACAACGAAGCGCTGGATTTGGAGATATTCTCTCTCAGCGATCTGGTCAATGATGTCCTGCAAGGCTCACAGCCAATCGCCAACAATAAAAACATCAATCTCAGTTACACCAGCAGCGTCAACCCCTTATTGGTTTCCGGTGACCTCGCGATGATTGACCGAGTCATCAGCAACCTGGTCAGCAACGCCTTGCAATACACCCAAGAGAACGGAACAGTCACTATTACATTGTCGGTCAACGAAGACGGCAACGATGCAGAATTTGTGATCGAAGACAACGGGCCAGGCATTGATCCTACCCACATCGACAATATTTTTCGACGCTTCAACCGCGCCGACAACCAACACAGCGGGGGCTCTAACGCAGGATTGGGGCTGACCATAGCACAACGTATTATCGAGCTGCACGCCAGTTGCCTGAATGTTGAGAATACCGGCGATGGCACACGGTTCAGTTTCTCACTGTCCCGTGCAAAGAATAGCTTTTGCCCCATCCAGGCTGACAAACTGTAACCCGCCGCGACACAACAGCACCCGATTACCCTCTACAAAGGAACCCGCACGGCCAGCGCTGTTCGCATGGTTTCCATGGGTGCTACGCTAACACTGCGAAAAAGCAGTCACCTAAGCCTCTGCATCCACCGCCGCCAAAGTGTGAACCGGTTAAGGTTTTTCCAACCTTCGCCGTCTTTCCTTATACCGGCCCGATTCAACAATCGATAGCCCAAATGCCAGCCCGGCGCAGCAACACCCAACGACCTGGTCGCCGTATAATGGGCACCAGACAGAGGCTGACAGACACCACTGGAGCATGCCCATGACGACTGTAACACTCTGCACGATTGCCAGAAACGAAGAAGCGAATATTCTCGCGTGCCTGGAATCAGCACGGGGCTGTGTAGATAAAATGGTCGTTGTCGATACCGGCAGCACCGACAATACCGCTGCGATAGCCCGCGACGCTGGCGCTGTGGTCGTCACCCACCTCTGGCAGGATGATTTTTCCGCCGCCAGAAACGCGGCACTTGACCAGGTCAGCGATGGCTTTGTGCTGGTCCTCGACGCCGACGAGCAGCTCGGACCTGGTGCCTGCGATGCGATTCGAGAAGCGGTTCAACACGAAAACATAGACGGAGCTCGACTCCCCCTGCACAATGCCAGCGCTATCGATGCCAGCCATCAGGATGTTCTGACCGGAACCGCCAGTATCGGCCCACCAACCTTGCTGGAACGCCTGTTACGTAAAACCGATGACCTGAAGTGGCAGGGAATTGTCCACGAGCATGTCACCGAGTGGTATGAAAAAGGACGAACGATCATAACCATCGATGCGCCGATCATTCACTACGGGGCCGTCCCTGAACTTCGCATAAAACTCGGCAAAAACACCCGCAACCTGCACTTACTGGAGAAAATGTGCGAGCAGCAAAGCAACAACGCTACCTACCTCACCTACTTTGCTCAAGAGCTCATGAACAACCAGCAATTCGAGCGCGCGGGCGAGGTTATCAGCACTGCCTGGAATATCATAGACCGTTATCCGGTAACCCCGCAGAAATACCCAGTCGCTGTTCCGGCGGCGACCGTGCATATCGGGTTTCTGTTAAACGCAGAGAACTACGCTGCCGCCTATAATGTGCTGGCACGAGCTTTGGAGCTCGCCGGTGAACACCCTAACCTGCATCTGCTGACCGCAACGGTTCTGCAATCGGTCTGGCAATCCATGCCTGACGATCAAAAAGACAACAGTCTGCTGGATCTGGCGATATCCGAATGCCAGGCTTGCTTCCGATACTCCGGACAACCACTGAACGCACCCAGTATTCCCGGAGCAGACAGTTGGGTACCATCTGCGCGTATGGGGACGGTGCGACTGCTGCAGGGCGAATACCCGTTAGCTAAGGCAGATTTCGATAAAGTTCTGGAAAATTGCCCCGGCCACGTGGAGGCGATGCTCGGAAAAGCGGAAGCATTAATATTCTGCGGTCGCCCGGACACAGCAATGCACGAGCTAATACCATTGCTGCATCCGCAAATCGCCGACGGATGGATCCTTGCCGCACTGGCGGGTTATCAGTTTAGCGAATACGATGAAATAGCTCCGATGTTACTGGAAGGACGCAAAGCAACGGATCAGCACGGACTGATGTGCTCACATCGGCTACCAATACTGACGACGCTTGAGTCCATTGGAGACCAGTGTCAGGCGGCCTAGCCCGGCGTCTACACAAAGCCAGTTAACGACAACGGCCTGGCTTCCTCATTACATTGTATCTTAATGATATAGTGTCTTAATGATTTTGAGTCTCACGTAATTAGCAAACTAAAATCGCTTTGTTACCGTCGGTACGCAGATTCGTCGACCGGTTTTGCCCCTGCATTGTGTGTGATACGCCATGGTAGTCTGACGCCGGAATTTATAATCGAAGTAACTATTCCAGCCACAAGCCCGCCGCCGCCATTTTTGTAGTCGCCCGGAATCGCCACACCGAACCCGCGATTCACCCGGTACCACAGTTTGTCTAAGCTCAATCAATAGAATGCTCAGCCGTAATCTCTGCACTGCTTCCCCCCCTGCCTGTTAACCCTCCACTGGTATATAGACTGCTTATCTCCGTTCAGAGTTACGAATGGACTTCGTACCCGTAGCAGTCTTAGGCAATCGATCTACACGGCTTTCGTGCGAGCGCTTGTTAACACTGCCAACCAAATTCAAATGGAGATTGAATGTATGATGGGAAGCATAGAGGCAGAGTCAAGGCCGGTAGCTGCCGCACCCGCGGACACAAACACCACTCAGCCACCGCCACAGGGCGCGACAGATGCTACCGCCCCGGCTGATAACAATGGCATTGCTGTCAATATAACTGTCATTCGACCCAACGGCTACATCCACTCCAGCGCGTTTCAGGAAATCGCTGAAACCTTGCACTATTCTTTCGACCAGCTCGGTTTTATAACCCGCACTGAAGAGAACGCCATGATCGATGACGGCGTCAATATTATTCTTGGTGCACATCTGCTGAGTCCTGAAGACATCCCCCTGATTCCCGAATGCAGCATAATCTATAATTTCGAACAAATCACAGATAGCTCAACCTGGATGACACCGGAATTACTCGCACTCTATGCAAAATTCGACGTCTGGGACTACAGCCGTGCCAATATCGAGGCACTCAGGCAGCGTGGAATCTATAAAAAAGTAAGCCATGTACCCGTCGGCTATGCCGAATCACTGACACGAATACCGAAAGCACCGGTTCAGGACATCGACGTATTGTTTTACGGATCCCTCAACGAACGCCGAAAAACAATTATCGATGCACTGATCAACGCCGGGCTGAGCGTCAAAACACTGTTCGGTGTGTACGGCAGCGAGCGGGACGAATACATCGCCCGCTCCAAAATCGTTCTCAACCTGCACTACTACGACAGCAATATTTTCGAGCAGGTCAGAGTCTCGTATCTGCTGGCAAACAAAAAGGCGGTGGTTGCTGAATACTCCGAGACCACCGAGATTGACGACGATATCAGCAATGCCGTTGCACTGGTCAAATACGATCAGATTGTCGACAAATGCTGCAATCTGATCCGCTCGGTCAGCGACAGGGAGGCCTTGGAACAACAAGGCTTTGACTACATAAAAACCCGCAATGTTTCGGAGTACCTGAGTCGCGCCATCATGCAGCCGGGCAGCGATCCCCAGGCTGCCAACGACAGCAGTATCGCTGCCGACCCCGTTCAGCCTTCGACCAACAGCGCAACGGACAGCGTGGTTGCCACGAACCCGACACCTGCGGCAATACCCACGCCCGACACCGTACCGTTGCCAAAGACAATCAACATTGGCAGCGGCAAAGACTTCATCAGCAATGCCCTGAATCTGGATATATCCGATCACTGCAATCCGGATGCAATTGCCGACCTTAGCAACCCGGATCTGATCGGATCAACTCTGCAATCGAGTCGATTTGGTGCGATCACACTGCAGAAAAACCAGTTTGATGAAATCATTGCGAATGATGTACTGGAACATATACCCGACCTGGTCACTGCAATGACCAATTGCCTTGCGCTGCTGAATAACGGGGGTCAATTTAAAATCAACGTACCCTACGACTTGTCCTATGGTGCCTGGCAAGATCCGACTCATGTGCGCGCTTTCAACGAGCGCAGCTGGTTATATTACACTGACTGGTACTGGTATCTGAACTGGCATGATGCGCGATTCGATCTGACACAACTGGTCTACGGCATGAGCCATATCGGTGAAGAAAAACAACGCGCCGGCATGAGCCAGGAAGACCTGCTGACTCATCCGCGTGCAATCGATAACATGCAGGTAGTCTTAACCAAAAGACCACTCACCGACGCTGAAAAACTCTTCACCAAGCAGAGAATGGCTGGTAGTTAACGCCTGCAGGCAAGGTGGCACTCAATTACCGGGTGCCACCGTGTATTGATCACCGGCCGCTGTCCGCACCATGACACCGCCCATGCAGCATGACCTCCGTTGCAGCCTTCGCGGTGTCCAGACAGATCATAAGCGCCACACTCCAAAGCACAGGAATTTCTATCCATGGAAACCACCCATCTCTACGTTGACTTACTGAAGCGTTGTCTGGCCAATACCATTTACTGCGATACACCACAGGACCAGTGGTCCGGCGGACAGTACAACACGTCACTCAGGGAAACCGGTCGTGACTGGCCATCAGTGGCCCACACTATGATTGGCACCAAGCGTCTCGACAATCTCCACGCCTGCGTGGAAGACACAATAAAGAATGGCGTCGAGGGCGATCTACTCGAGGCCGGCGTCTGGCGCGGCGGAGCAACGATACTGATGAAAGGCATTCTAAACGCGCACGGTGTGTCGAATAAGAAGGTCTGGGTGGCAGATTCATTCGAAGGGCTACCGGTGCCTGATGAAGTGCGTTACCCCGCCGACACGGGTGATATCCATCATCAGTATGAGGCGTTGGCAATCTCAGAGGAAGAAGTAAAAAGCAACTTCGAGGTCTACGACCTGCTCGATGAAGATGTCATGTTCTTAAAAGGATGGTTTGAGGACACGTTGCACAAAGCTCCAATAGAAAAGCTGTCGGTACTGCGCGTAGACGGTGATATGTACATGTCCACAATCAACGTGCTTGAATCACTGTACGACAAAGTGTCGATTGGCGGCTATGTCATCATTGACGACTACCACGCGGTTCCCGGATGCAAAAAAGCAACTGAGGATTTTCGCGCTAATCGAGGGATCACACGACCGATGATGGAAATCGATGGCGTTGGTACTTACTGGCAAAAATAATTCGCAACCCGTGCACAGGATAAATCCTGTTGCACGGATTAACACGCGATCAGGCCACTTTGCGGTCTGATCGAGCGCGTTGTAGCTCGTCGAGCTGGGCTCGATGAATGTGCCGGATCAGCAACTCCTGATCAGCATCCCGGATGTGGGTAAACTCCAAAGCTACATCACCAACAGATACATCCGCAGAATCCTCGGTATTCCGTACTACCTCGCCGATCACCATAATGCGGGACCTGGACGGCAGCAGTTCAATGATAACTTCCAGTGGCTCACCGGCCGACAATACCTCGCCACACCGGAATTCAAGCCCTATTGCAGAAATCACTACCTGCTGCGGTATCGTGCGGGTTTTGTTGTCTTCGGTCTGCGCTATCTGTTCAGCCAGTGCCTCAACAGCACCCTGCAAAAACTTCAGACAGGAGGCCACCTCCGGGTGATCGCCGGAAATCTTGCGCATCGCCGGAGTTAACGCTTCAGTTGAATGACTTATCTCGGAGACCAGGCCCACGGTACGGCTGCGCACCTTAAATGTTGTGTCCATGTCACGCAGCTCTATCGCATCCAGCCGCCGCCAGACAAGCCCGACTTCTGCCTGAATACGCACGTAATTACGCCGGTTTTCACTCATGATAACTCCATCCTGATGGTCCGCCAGCCTATTCAGCCGGGACCTGAGCGGGCTCTATAGAAAAATCTAAATCATCATCACCATCAAGCGCTGCTGCCGGTAACAACCCCGAAAGCGGATTGATCTGCTCACCAATCACTTCAGAGCGCAAGCCCTTTAAATAATCGGAATGACTGACAATAACCTCAACCCTGCGGTTGTTTGCACGATTCTCCGACGACTCATTGTCATTCAGAGGTCGCGTATCGGCGTAGGCACGAATCTCTATTTTATCCGGCTCGAACATCTCGCCGGTTGAAAAATAATGAACCACGTTTGCAGCTCTCGCTGAGGAAAGCACCCAGTTAGATGGATACACGGACGTTGAAATCGGCACATCATCGGTATGACCGGCCACAATCAATCGGCCGGTAGTATCGACAATAGCCTGCGCAATAGTATCGAGCATGGGATAAAAGCTGGGTCGCAATTTGGCACTGCCGGAGGGAAAAGAATCTTTCTCACTTATGCGGACAATGATTTCATCATCAGTACGTACCACATCAACGCGACCTTCCTTTATTTCTGTACTGAGCGCTTTTTTTAGTTCTTCCAGCTTGCTGTCGAGTTCCACCTCCACGGCCTGCACAATTTTCATACGCTCGCGTGCCTGATCGTTACCGTTCTGCTTCATCACTTTGAGCGCAGTAGGCTGAGGCGTACCCGGCGTAAACTCCTGAGCAATTACGCTGATGCCCTTTGGCGGCTCTGGAGCTTCTACCTGTCGCTGCACCCCGAATGCTAACCGGAGAGAACCGGCTATCTGGCGATATTTATCGAGATCCATTTCTGAGAAAGACAGCAACAGAACAAAAAAGCACATTAACAAAGACATTAAATCTGCAAACGTCGCAAGCCATGCCTCCCCTTCTTCGACTTCCTCCTCGGGAGGATCATCATCAGCCATACCGTTACCCTTCCATGTTTATTTTAGCTACCACCTACAGGCACTTACAAAGACCTACAGTACCCAGGCACAACAGATGTCGTTTAGGAGGCCAGTGACTCACGCATATTCTCAGGTATAAACGTAGTCAGTAACTGCTTGAGAATCGCCGGATTAGTGCCTTCCTGGATACCCGTAATTGATTCCAGGATAATTAATTTATTGATCCGGTCGGTGGTACTGATCGCTTTAAGCTTTTCTGCGATAGGTACCGCGATCGCGTTGGCAATAACAGCACCGTACAGGGTGGTGAGCAGTGCTACCGCCATAGCAGGACCAATAGACTTGGGGTCAGACATATTAGCCAGCATCTGCACCAAACCAATCAACGTTCCAATCATGCCCATGGCAGGCGCTGCGGCCGCCACAGACTTGAACATTTTGATACTGATCAACTGACGTTCGAGGCCCAGGTTAATATCCCGCGCAAGCATTTTGTTGACAATTTCAGCCGGATGGCCATCAATACAAAACTGGATACCATCCTTGAGGAATTTATCCTCAATCTCTTTTCCTTCCAGCGCCAATATGCCTTCTTTACGGGCCACATTGGCCAGTTCAATTGCCTCTTCAATAACTTTAGTGGGCTCGGTAGATTTATGAAAAAATGCACCGATACCAACTTTAAATGATCCTAGAAACTGGGCCAGCGGGATTTGAGCCAGCGTCACTGCAAAAGTTCCACCGATGACCACAACCAGACTCGGCACGTTGACAAACGTACCCGCACTTCCCCCTAGAACGATAGCGCCGGCAATCACACCGAACGCGCCCAAGACCCCTACAACTGTTGCTATATCCATAACTATTCCAATCTGCGTTCGCTGACATGCAGTTTAATCCATCAACGACTCTGACGATCCGTATCAAGGTAGGTCTGGCAATGCTGTAGACGCTCAACGCTATTCTCGTACTCCTGAGTAATAC
>CALKXD010000088.1 GCA_938003855.1 uncultured Granulosicoccaceae bacterium
CCATGCCCAAAGGCATCGGCCCGGATTATTGCCAGTACTTTACTTTTTGATGCAGCACGGACACGCGCCATGTTGTGGCGAATCGCCGCAAGGTCAATTCGGATCGTGACATTTCCATGGACACGACCATTCGAACTCACAGATCTCCAAGCCCATAGTGATCCACAGCATGATTGTCGAAGCGAGTCCATTGACCATTAAAGGTGAGCCGGATCATGCCAGTGGGCCCGTTTCTTTGCTTTCGTATAATAATTTCCGCAGTTCCCTTGTCTGGCGAGTCCTCGTTGTATACCTCATCCCGATACACAAAAGCGATTACGTCCGCATCCTGCTCGATTGCGCCTGACTCACGAAGGTCAGACATCACCGGGCGCCTGTCAGGACGCTGCTCGAGACTTCGATTGAGCTGGGAAAGCGCGATCACCGGCACCGCCAATTCCTTTGCCAGCGCTTTCAGCGAGCGCGATATTTCTGAAATTTCAGTGGCGCGATTCTCTGATTTATCGCCCGTTTGCATGAGCTGGAGATAATCAATGACAATCAGAGCCAACCCCTTTTGCTCTCGCGCCAGCCGTCGACAGCGAGCGCGCACCTCGGTTGGTGACATCGCCGGTGTTTCATCGATATAGATGCGGCTGTGTTGGTGCAATATGTTAGTGGCCGAGGTAATTCTGGCCCAATCTGCATCGGTTAAGCGGCCACTCCTGACTCGATTGAGCTCAATTTTGCTGAGAGACGCGATCATACGCATACACAATTGCTCGCCCGGCATTTCCATACTGAACATGGCAACCGGCAGATCCTGGTTGAGCGCGACATTCTCAACGATGTTCATGGCAAATGACGTTTTACCCATCGACGGGCGGCCGGCAATGATGATCAGATCTGACTTCTGAAAACCGGAAGTCTTGGCATCCAGGTCGGTGTAGCCGGTCGACACCCCTGTCAGTCCGGCTGGTGTATTGCCCAGTTCCTCAATTTTTTCCTTGGTCATCTGCATGATTCCGCCAACGCTAGTCAGACCGGTCTTGGCACGGCTGGTTTGATCGGCAATGGCAAACATCTGTGATTCGGCACTGTCTAGAATTTCTGCTACCTCACGACCTTCCGGCCGGTAGGCCATGTCTGCGACATTGGTACAGGTGGAGATCAACTGCCGAAGCACCGAACGCTCGCGAACAATATTGGCATAGGCGATAATATTCGCGGTGCTAGGGGTTTGATCGGCAAGCTCGATCAGGTAGGGCAAACCACCGGTTTCTTCGAGATCACCAACGTTCTCCAGCCGCTCGGAGACAGTGATCGCATCGCGGGGTGAGTTTTTTTCAGCCAGCGCCTCGATGGCGGTGAATATAAGCCGGTGATCATGGCGATAGAAATCATCAGCAATAATGATATCGGCGATCTTATCCCATGAATTCTCGGACAGGATTAGCGAGCCCAGCACGGATCGCTCAGCTTCTAATGAGTGCGGTGGCAGGCGAATTGCCGCCGATTCCTGATCTATTGGGTATGGTGAGGCCAAGCGTAGAGCCGGTAAACTATGTGGCCGAGTATATTACCTGCGATTGCAGAGCTTTTGCCACTCAATAACGCTAATTACGATTGCATACCAAAAAAACCGGGTACCAGCACGACCGGTTATCAGTCCCGCACAGACGATGACCAAAGAAAACCGCCGCTTATTGTGCCACTGGCCTATCGCAGTAGGCCTGCCGGATATCTGCCCCGCTTTTATACAACGGCGGGGCCATCGATCGACGCGTTGTGGCTACTCGTCTTCGCCTTCAACGACAACCTTAACCACCACGTCTACTTCAGGGTGGATGTGCAAGGTAATCTCGTGCTCGCCGGTGGTACGCAACGGACCTTCCGGTAAACGAAGTTCGCGTTTCTCGACCGGGGTATTGTTGCTGACAAACGCATTTGCGATTTCTTCATTACCCACAGAACCGAACAATTTGCCTTCATTACCTGCTCTGGCAAGCACAGTTACGCTGGTACCTTCCAGGGCCGCTGCACGCTGCCTGGCGGTATTCAGAAGCGCGGTTTGCTGTGCTTCGTACTCTGCCCGACGTTGCTCGAAGTCTTCGAGGTTTTGCTTGGTCGCCATTTGTGCTTTGCCCTGGGGCAGCAAAAAGTTGCGCGCAAAACCGGGTTTTACGTCGACCAGGTCGCCGAGACCTCCTACATTACTGATTTTTTCAAGCAATATAACTTGCATGTTCGTTCACCTGATTAAGTTTGCCCGTTACTCGGGGCATTGTTTCCAAATCGATTTCTAAAATCCAGCCATGCGTCAGTGATCCCCACCAGACCCACGATCAACAGTGATTCCGGCGAGAGAAAAATCAGGCTGACATAAGCGCCAATCAACCAACCTCTGGCCATTGCCCGGCTTCTGACCAGAGAATGAATAATTGCCATTCCCTGGAACGCAAATACCGCGACCACCAACATCGCCAGACTGTAAAGCAATTCTACCTTCAGCACCTGCGCCGTCAGTAACACGACGAGTCCCGCGATACTTGCACCACGGCCAAAGCGCAGATCATGAAACTCTCGCTGTAACCCGCCCGGGTTAAACAAACGTGCCTGCCACGCCCTGGCCAGCAACAAACTGAGCGCGGCGATTAACAATAAAGTCGCCGCGTAAAACCCGGTCATCATAGTACTGGCACGATCCAGCAGTACATTGAGTTCTTCCGGGTCGGACCCGTCCAGTGCACGCGGTCTCAGGTTGGCATTTTCCATCACAACGGCAAAAAATTCCCGCCAGTTCGCGGCAGGATCCGGCACCATGGCGTAAACCACGAATATCCCCAGTGCCACCAGTGCAGCACCCGCCAGTATCGATAGATCGAGACTGATGGTTGAGCGCAGTACCGCTGCCATAACGATAACCGGCAACCACGAAGACAGCATGATTGCGGTCGGCGCCAGCGGTTGCAAACCAGCCGCAACCGCGATTGCCGTTGAGGCGATTATTGCAATCAGAACCGCAGTGGTGCCTGCCCGACTTCCCAGTCGCAACCATGCCAGGGCAATGATTGCACTACTGACCACAACCAATGGTGGCAACACAAGAGACAACAGCAGCGTGCTGGAGGCGACCAATGCCGCCGGCAGCGAACCACGCACCGCATAACTCGCGAGCGCCTGAAACATATAAGGGTTGGGAGCTTTGTTTGTGCGTGTTAGTGCTGGTCGCTGTAAGGCAGCAAAGACAGAAACCTTGCACGCTTAACAGCGGTTGCCAACTGCCGTTGATACCGGGCGCTGGTGCCGGTGATCCGGCTCGGGACAATTTTACCTGTCTCAGTCACATAGGCTTTTAACAGCTCGAGATCTTTGTAATCGATCTGAGCAATGTTCTCGGCTGTAAAGCGACAATACTTTTTTCTTCTGAAAAAACGAGCCATGGTTATTCTCCGGTGTCTGCGCTGGCGGCTGGTGCATCTGACGCGGCAGCAGGCTTATCGCTGCTGTCGTCGCGTGACGGGCGGTCGTCGCGTGATGGACGGTCTTCCCGTGGCGGACGTCTGGTTTCTTCTTCTTCGCGTTTCAGCAGTGGCGACTCAACCGTCACAGCATTCTTACGCTTGATAACCAAATGCCGGATAACTGCGTCGTTGAAACGGAAAGCACTGGTGAGTTCGTCGAGGGCTTCATGACTGCACTCAAGATTCAACAGAATGTAGTGAGCCTTGTAGACCTTGTTGATCGGGTAGGCCAGTTGGCGCCGTCCCCAGTCTTCTTCACGATGAACGGTGCCACCGCTGTTTTCAATGATACCGCGGTAGCGCTCTACCATGGCCGGGACTTGCTCACTCTGGTCCGGATGCACCAGAAAAACGATTTCGTAGTGTCGCATTGCTGCTCCTGTGGATTATTGCCCGCACCGCTGGTCAAACGACCACGTACGATACTGGACAAGGAGTTAATTAAATTGTCAAAACCTAACCGCGAAGTATAACACAAGCACTGCCGTGCGTGCACTAAAGTTTAGCTTGAATCCGTTGTAACCGATTGACCGCCTGCGCCGCGCTGGCGAACCACTTCGTAAAGGCATACGCCCGCAGCCACTGACACATTAAGGCTTTCAACCGATCCTAGCATCGGAATACTGATCAGGCCGTCACAGGCTTCACGGGTTAACCGCCGCAAACCCTTGCCCTCCGCTCCCATTGCAATAGCAACGGACCCGGTGTAATCAATGGCGGTGTAGTTACGGGCGCCCTCCCCTGCGGCACCATAAAACCAGAGGCCAAGGTCTTTGAGCTCAGTGATCGTGCGGGCAAGGTTAGCCACCTGACAGAATGCCACCGATTCAACCGCACCGGACGCTACCTTTCTCACTGCAGGAGTGATACCGACACTGCCGTTTTTAGGGGCAATAACCGCATCCACACCGCTGGCCTCTGCAGTGCGCAGAATAGCCCCGAGGTTGTGCGGGTCAGTGATACCGTCGAGTATCAGCACCAGACACGGTTTATCAGTCTCCATCAGTTTTTTCAGCATCTGTGGCTCACTCATTGGCTCGTGCGGTTTGCACTCGGCCACAGCCCCCTGGTGACGCTCACCACGAAAACGCCGATCAAGCTCGCGGCGACTAACGCGCTGCACCGTGACACCACTTTGATGCGCCAGTGATTCCAGTTCCGACAAGCGCTTATCCTGACGTTCGTCCGATAAAGACACGCAGCGCACAGTCGCGGCATTATTTTCGATCAGCGACAGCACCGCATTGATACCGAAAACCAACTGCGCCTTCATGGTTGCTTACTGCGCCGTTTTTTCGATGTAGCAGTGCTCTTGGTGGCAGCTGCTGCCACTTTGGATTTTTTCTTGCGCTTGGCCTTCAATTTGGCTGCGACCTTTTTCTTTGATTTTTTCTTTGGCTTTTTTTTCAGTTTTTTGGGTGTTTCGACAGGCTCAGACACTGGTGTGCTATCCCACGGAGAAACAGCAGGTGGCGCTGAATCTTGCGACGAGGCCCGCTTACCTGATCCACCTTTGCCGGGTCGGTCTTTGCGATGCTGGTCTTTGCCTGTGCGCTTTCCTGGTCCACGGGACTTACCAGAGTGACGCTTGCCGGAATCACCCTTGCCAGCAGAGCGGCCCGGCTGTGCTACGCCGTCGACGCTTAATTGAAAGTCGATCTTCCGATCATCAAGATTGACCGCTGCCACCATAATTTCGACCGGCTGACCGAGCTGAAATGACTGCCCGCCGGCACGACCGGTAAGCCGATGGTTAACCGGATCAAAGTCGTAGTAGTCCTGCGGCAGCGATGTAATGTGCAGGAGGCCTTCGACATGGATGTCGTCCAGCTCAACAAACAACCCGAAAGAAGTCGCTGCTGTGACCACGCCGGTGTGGGTGCTGCCAATTTGATCCTGCATGTGCTCGCACTTGAGCCAGGCGACAACATCGCGCACCGCAGCTTCGGCCCGCCGTTCGGTCACCGAGCAATGTTCGCCGATCTCCGCCACCCGATTGGCCGAGTACTCGAAACCGTCCACCCCCTTGGTGGCAGTAACATGCTTGATTGCCCGGTGCACCATCAGGTCAGGGTAGCGCCGGATCGGTGAAGTAAAGTGTGCATATTCATTCAGGGCCAGACCGAAGTGCCCGCTGTTGCCAGTGGTGTACACCGCCTGATTCATTGATCGCAACAGTACCGTTTGAATCACCAGCAAATCGGCGCGGCCCGCTGCATCTTGCAGTGTACGTGCGTAATCTGAAGCCGCTGGTGAATCACCACCACCAAGCATCAGTCCGCGCTGACCAAGAAACTTTCGCACGTCCATCAGCTTGTCTGCGCCCGGTCCTTCATGCACCCGGTACAAACCCGGGATTTTACGTTTACCGATAAACCGGGCAGCACTGATGTTTGCCGCAATCATACACTCTTCAATCAGCATGTGAGCATCGTTGCGCTCCACCGGAAGCAGTTGCTCTATCTTTGACTGATCGTTAAACACAATGCGGGTTTCGGTGCTTTCAAAGTCGATAGCACCACGCTTTGACCGTGCCTCCCGCATAGCGCTGTACATATCGTGCAAGGTCCGCAGGTGCTTACCAAGCTTGCCCACTTTTTTGGCAACACCGGTGTCTCCCTGCAGATAATTGTGGACCTCTGTGTAGGTCAGACGCGCATGCGAGCGCATCGTTGCGGTATAGAAGCGAGCTCTTTTGATTTCACCCTCGTGGGTAATACCCATGTCACAAACCATGCAGAGTCGATCAACATCGGGGTTCAGCGAGCACAACCCGTTCGATAGAACTTCCGGCAGCATCGGGATGACGCGCTGCGGAAAATACACCGATGTACCACGATTGAAGGCTTCATCGTCAAGGCCGGTGCCCGGCAGCACGTAATGCGAAACATCGGCAATGGCTACCAGCAAACGCCAGCCATAAGGCTTCGCCTCGGCGTACACGGCATCGTCGAAGTCCCGTGCGTCTTCACCGTCAATGGTCAGCAGCGGGGTCGCACGCAAGTCACGACGCTCACTGACAACTGCCGGGTCGACTGTTGTTGCAATCGAGGCACTCTCAGTCACAACCTGTTGTGGCCACTCGTCCGGGATATCCCTGGAGCGAATGGCTATATCGATCTCCATACCGGGTGCCATTTGCTCACCCAGTACTTCCACCACCGCCGCAATAGGGGGTCGGCGATTGGTCGGCTGCTCGATGATTTCCACCAGTACGATCTGGCCATCAACAGCATCTGCGATATCGCTGATAAATATTTCACGACTGATGCGTTTGTTATCGGGGTGCAACACCGCAACCCCTCGACTGATCTCAAGGCGCCCGACCAGTGTTTTGTTGGCCCGCTCGATAACCTCGACCACCGCACCTTCGAGGCGGCCGCGTCGATCCGTACCGGTCACGTGCACGACCACACGATCACCGTCCATGACCGAGCGCATTTGACGTGCGCTCAGGTAGATATCATCACTGCCTTTTTCGTTAATCAGGAAACCAAACCCATCCGGGTGAGCCGACACCCGGCCGCGAATCAGTTTTTCTTCATCGACAGGGACAAACGCACCACGCCGGTTACGAACGATCTGCCCGTCTCTGACCATCGCCCCCAGGCGCTTGCCAAGGGCGTCGAATTTTTCATCACGCTGGTGCATTGACAGCACATCTGCGAGTTGCTCATGTGTCAGCGGTTGTCCCGCTGAAGTAAGTTCTGCCAGCAGGGTTTCCCGACTGGCGATTTCAAATTGGTAGGTTGCCGGCTGGCGGTTATCACGAGATTTAGTTCGTTTACTGCTAGTCGGCCTCTTTTTCTTTTTAGCCATAAATTATTTGTTACTTTTTTGAAGACAAGCCATTAAATCCGGCTTATCGGTAGGAAATCTGATCAAATTGCCCTGTTGCATTTGACAGGGGCGGCGCAGACTTCTATAGTTGCGCGCTTACATCAAACCACCCTTGCCGAGGTGGCGGAATTGGTAGACGCGCTAGCTTCAGGTGCTAGTGGGGGTAACCCCGTGGAGGTTCAAGTCCTCTTCTCGGCACCATCTATTTGGTTTTTTAAAAATCCTACTGCCCCGCGTGTTCGCGGTCCAGCCAGTAGGGCCCTGTACGTCGCTCTTCAGTGGCGTGACATCGGGTTTTGATACCGACTGCTTAACCACACACGGTATTTTCCCATCGCCATCAACGGCTCACCACTCGCTTGTTACACGTTACCGCAACCAGCCTCAGTCGACTGGTTACGCTGCCCTGTGCCGCACTACTGGAAGGGATTTTCCAGCACCAGTGTTTCGCTTCGATCCGGTCCGGTTGACAATATATGAACCGGCGTGCCGGTTAATGCCACCAACCGCTCAATGTAGGCTTGTGCGTTGGCTGGTAGTTCGTCCCAGCTCGCTGCGCCCACCGTCGACTCTGACCACCCGGGCATCGACTCATACACCGGCGCACAGCGGTCAAACTGCTCGGCACCGGTGGGCAGGTAATCAATCGTCTTGCCATCCAGTTCATAGGCGACTGCGATTTTCAGTTCTTCCAGCCCATCGAGCACATCAAGTTTGGTCAGACACATGCCGGTAATGCTGTTTAACACGGCTGCACGACGTACTGCCACTGCATCAAACCAGCCACATCGTCTGGCACGGCCTGTGGTCGCGCCAAATTCATGACCTTTTGTCCCCAGATGCTCACCACTGGCGTCATCGAGTTCCGTTGGAAACGGCCCCGCACCAACGCGGGTGGTGTAAGCCTTAGTGATGCCAAGTACGTAGTCGATAGCCGCGGGCCCGATACCGCATCCGGTCGCAGCTGATCCAGCCGTGGTATTAGATGAAGTCACAAACGGATAAGTGCCGTGATCAACATCCAGTAAGGTGCCCTGGGCCCCTTCCAGCAGCATGTTCAAACCGGACTGACCGGCCTTGTGCAGATGCTCGGTGCAATTAATTACCATCGGCGCGATCTCCTGAGCAAACTCCAGACACTGCGCATAGACCTCATCGACACTCACGGGCTCAAGCTGGTGCAGCCCCTGCAGCACAAAGTTGTGCAGGTGCAATGCCGCGTCCAGCTTTCGCTTTAGGACGTCCGGGCTGAACAAATCGCTGACACGAATTGCGCGCCTGGCGATTTTATCTTCATAGGCCGGGCCAATACCACGCCCGGTGGTGCCGATTGCCTGCTTGCTGGCGGCCTTTTCACGTGCCTGATCGAGCGCTACGTGATACGGCAGTATAAGTGCACAGGCATCACTGATTTTTAATCGATCACGAACACCGACACCGGTTGCTTCCAGTGAGCGTACTTCCTCCAGCAGCGCCTCCGGTGACAACACCACGCCATTGCCGATAATGCACTCTACACCGTCGTGCAAAATACCGGATGGAATAAGGTGCAGCACCGTTTTTTTACCGTCGACAACCAGCGTATGGCCGGCGTTGTGACCGCCCTGATAGCGCACCACCAACGACGAGTTTTCTGTGAGAAGATCAACGATCTTTCCCTTGCCTTCGTCGCCCCATTGGGTACCGAGAACTACTACATTTTTAGCCATTCAAAGCTTCTCCACCAACCAATTCCCGCCTTGTTCACGCAGTACGCGACGGTAGTGTCGCTGTTGATTGCCATCTATATCTGTAATCACAATTTCGCCACTGGCACGCAATTTCGCCACTGCAGCCTGCAGGGTTGGTGAAGGATCATCAGGCGCCAGGATCACATGTTGTATTGCGAGCTCCTGAGGGGCATCAATCACCCGCAGCAGCGTCTTGAGGTCTGTACTGTACCCGGTCGCCGGTCTGGAACGTCCGAATTCCTGACCAATTCCATCGTACCGGCCACCGCGTGCTATCTCGCTGCCGATTTTCGGCACATAAGCGGCGAACACTATACCACTGTGGTAGTGATATCCGCGCAGTTCTGCTAAATCGTAGTGCACAGTGGTATTCCCGGGCAGCGACGCCAGTGCTTCTCCGATTGATCGCAAGGTAGCGATTGCCGCAAGCATGCCGTCTCCGTAACCACCCAGCACCTGCTCAGCCCGCTCCAGTACAGTTACATCGCCATTCAGCGAGCACAAGCTGCAGAGTATATCGCGATCACGCTCGCCAATACCCAATGAACCGGCAAGCGCTGCGATATCGGACTCGGCCTTGCGCTGCAGCAGATCGAATAGCGCTGATTGATCAGCAGCACTCAAGTCCAGACGTTGCGCGAGGGTTCTGAAAATCCCCACGTGGCCGAGGTCGAGGTGTATATCCCGTAACCCGACGTGCCCGAGGGTGGTTAACATCAGACGGATTATTTCAGCATCACTGGCAATGCCTTGGTGACCAAACAGCTCAGCCCCCAATTGTATCGGGCTGCGGCTGCGATCACTGGAATCGCTGTAGGCGCGCACCACCGTGCCCATATAAAATAAACGGGATATCCCCTGCCCGCCCAGCTGATGCGCATCAATACGGGCAACCTGCGGCGTCATATCGGCACGAATACCCAGCATACGGCCGCTTTTGGGGTCGGCCACTTTAAAAGTGTGCCGATCAAAATCCTTGCCTGCTGTCGACAGCAGTGAATCAACAAACTCAACCAGCGGCGGCTGCACCGGCTGGTAACCCCAGGACACATGAAGATCAAATATAGATCGGCGCAGCCGCTCTACCGCGTGAGCCTGTTCAGGGAGTAGTTCATCCATACCCTCCGGCAGCTGCCAGCGCTGATTAACTTGCGTATTCAAAGGTGTCGATTCTGTTAGATGCTGATTTGCGGGTAATTGGAGCCGAGCAGTTAGTGCACAAAGTGCAGTAACACTGCACCCACCACCATTAACACCAGCCCCATTTGACGGATACTGCGATCAGGGGCAGAAGCCAGTTGCTCAACGGCCCGACGATACGTCGTCGGGCTGATTGCCGGCAGCAATCCTTCAAGCACTATAACCAGCGCGATAGCTGTCAGGATTTCCCCAATCATGAGTGCAATTCCAGTTCAGTTGTTGCAATTGAACGCCTGATATTACTCGAGATCTATACCGTTGAAGTATTTAAAAAACTGAGAATCCGGCTTGATCAATAGTACATCGTTCTTGCCACTAAAGGTGGTTTTATACGCGTTGAGACTACGATAAAGACTGTAGAACTCCGGATCGCGCCCATACGCCTTGGCATAAATTTCAGCCGCTTCGGCATCGGCCTTACCGCGAATCTGCTGTGACTCGTTATAAGCTTCAGCCAATAACTCGGACCGCTGTCGTTCTGCATCAGCAACGATACCTTTGGCTTTCTCCTGACCTTTCGACCGGAAGTCTTTAGCTACCTTAGCGCGCTCCTGAGTCATTCTACGATACACCGAGTCACTGACGTCTTCCGGCAGTTCTACCTTTTTCACTCGCACGTCGACGATTTCCACACCCAGTGGAGCCGCCTGTACGTTAGTGGCAACAGCGACTTCCTGCATGATCTCAAGACGCTCACCGGAGATGACATCCTTCATGGTGCGCTTGCCAATAGCATCCTTAACCCCCTTATTGATGAACTGGGAGAGCAGACGCTCAGCATTGCGGTTATCACCACCCGTGGCTTTAAAGTACTGACGCGGGCTTTCGATTCTCCATTTTACAAATGAATCGACCATGACGTTTTTCTTCTCACTGGTCAGAACGCGCTCAGGGTTCGCATCGATATTCATAATGCGACTGTCGAACTTGTGGATCGTGTTGAAAAACGGCCATTTCCAGTGCAGGCCTGCATCGTACTGCTTCTCTTCTATCTCACCGAGAAACAGCTTGATAGCGCGTTCCCGCTCATCGACCACGAAAAACGGTGCGATTGTGCTGTTGACAGATATCAGAAACGCAAACAGCGCTAAAATTATCAGGATAAATCTAAACATTATTGAACGTCCCTGGAGCGCGAGCGGTTGTCGTTAATCCGGTTACCCGCTACTCCATTCGTTTGCGAACTGTTGTAAGTCTGTGTGGTTGACTGCTTCATCTGGTCGATCATTGGACGCTGATCCAAACCCCCTCCCATCAACTTATCGAGCGGCAGGTACATCAAATTGTTACCTCCCTCAGTATCGACCATTACCTTGTTGGTGTTTGATAATACGGATTCCAGCGACTCAAGATACAGACGGGTTTTGGTGATTTCGGGTGCCTTCAGGTACTCGGTCAGCAATGATTCGAAGCGCGCTGCTTCACCCTGTGCCGCGTTCACCACCTGTGCCTGATAGGCACGAGCCTCTTCAAGCGCTATGACAGCATCACCACGTGCTTGTGGCAGCAGGCCGTTTTTGTAGGCTTCCGATTCGTTGATAAAGCGCTCCTGATCCTCACGAGCCTTGATCGCATCAGAGAACGCATCCTGAACCGCTTCCGGAGGCTGAGCGCTTTCAAGGTTCACGGCGGTGACCAGCACACCAGCGTCGTAGGCATCGAGTGTCTCTTGTATCTTGTCTTTGGTTTCGGTGGCGATAATACCCCGCCCCTCAGTCAACACCAGATCCATTACCGTCTGCCCGACTGTTTCACGCAGCGCACTTTCTGCCGCCTGCCGCAACGTGGTATCCGGGTCTGTCACCTTAAACAGATAATCCGAAGCACTCTTGATGTTGTACTGAACTGCCAGATCGATCTCGACGATGTTCTCGTCTTTAGTGAGAATCTCCTGCGAACGCAGTTCGACCGAGCGGTTTTGATCAACGTTGACGCGATCAAGCGTTTGCACCGGCCATGGGATATGCCAGTGCGGCCCCGGCTGAGTGGTTTTAGCGAACTTGCCAAACTGAAGCACAACGCCACGCTCGGCCGGTTGGATAATATAGATGCCGCTCAGCAGCCAGACGATGCCCGCCACCAGTACCGCTGCCAGCAACCCGATTGATCCCAGCTTGCCCGGGAAATTCAGGTTACTACCACCGCCACTACCGCCCCCCCGCTTACCGCCGAATATTCCTTCGAGCTTCTTTTGCAGGTTACGGAATACCTCATCGAGATCAGGTGGGCCGCTGTCGTTTTTCTTATTACCCCACGGGTCATTATTATTGCCCCCGGGTTCATTCCAGGCCATGCCAACTCCAAAAGAAATATTGCTAGAACGACGCACCGCGCGCCGGATACGGAAAAAATTATTGCCCAGCCTGATTTTGGTGTAAAAAACCAGAAGTGCTCAAGATAACACCCAAGCCTGCAAGTTTAGGCATCAAGCCCCAACCCCGCAACCGATATATGGCGTTAGATGGGCCGGTTTACAAGGTCACCATCGACCCCTGTCTGTTTAACAAACCGAAGCCAGTCGCGCTCGGCAATTTCCAACTGCAGGATAAACTCTCCGGTTTCACCGATTTGCTCTTCCCTGACGGCGTCACGCTCGTACAACATGGCGCGCTCACGCCCTTGTCCGGCCGACAACGTCAACCAACCCCGGCGTCTGGCAGGTCTTACTCTGGCCGCCACGCGCTCAAGTAGTGCATCTATCCCTTCACCACTGAGCGCCGAAACACCAATCGCGTCTTCACCGAGAAAACTGTCCAGCAGATCCTCACGTTCCGTCGCATCCAGCGCATCAATTTTGTTGTAGACCAGAATTTGCGGCACTTTCGCCCCTATCTGATCAAGAACCTCCTGTACCTGGCTACGCCGTTCCTCACGGGCCGGATCACTGGCATCAATTACATGCAGCAACACGGTAGCCTCTCGTGTCTCCTGCAGTGTTGAGCGGAACGAATCGATTAGCTCGTGGGGAAGGTTGTTGATAAACCCCACCGTGTCAGCGATCAATGCATGTTCACCCTCGGCAAGCTGCAGCTTGCGAATTGTCGGGTCGAGTGTCGCAAACAACTGATCGGCTGCGTACACTCGCGACTCAGTAAGCCGGTTGAATATCGTCGACTTCCCCGCATTGGTGTAGCCCACCAGCGAGACTGTCGGTAACTCGTTTTTTTTCCGGTTAACCCGGCCTTGGTCCCGGCGGGTATCCACCCGATCAAGCCGCTTGCGAATCTGCTTGATACGCGCACCGATTAACCGGCGATCCGTTTCGAGCTGTGTTTCACCCGGACCGCGCAGGCCGATACCGCCTTTCTGGCGTTCGAGGTGAGTCCAGCCACGCACCAAACGGGTGGACAAATGCGCAAGTTGCGCAAGCTCGACTTGCAACTTTCCCTCGAAGGAGCGAGCACGCTGAGCAAAGATGTCGAGAATCAGACCGGCGCGGTCAAGCACCCGGCATTTCAGCAGGGCCTCGAGGTTGCGTTCCTGACTGGGTGACAACCCGTGGTCGATAATTGCGATGTCCGCGGAGTGCTCAGCCACGAGTTCGGACAGTTCAGCTGCCTTGCCGGTGCCGAACAAATAGCGCGGATGCAGCTTGGAGACTTTTATATCGATGGCACCCACAACATTGGCGCCGGTAGA
This sequence comes from uncultured Granulosicoccaceae bacterium, assembly GCA_938003855.1. Classification (GTDB taxonomy): domain Bacteria; phylum Pseudomonadota; class Gammaproteobacteria; order Granulosicoccales; family Granulosicoccaceae. The sequence continues at coordinate 13,913 of CALKXD010000088.1, forward strand.
CATCACAAGTTCCATAAACTCTCCGGCGTGCTTTTCCTCACCGGAGATTTCCACATTCACGACAATGCAGTCATTGCCAAAATCGGGACGGTCAAACAATAGCGGTTGACCGTTTCAGCTGGGTCTTAGCTTTCTGCAGAATCCTGCTCCTCTCCGGTTGGAGGTACAATTTTCACCGCTCGCGCAGGCACGATAGTCGAGATCGCGTGCTTGTAGACCATTTGACTGACAGTATTCTTCAAAAGAACCACAAATTGATCGAATGACTCTATCTGCCCCTGCAACTTGATTCCGTTGACAAGGTAT
>CALKXD010000089.1 GCA_938003855.1 uncultured Granulosicoccaceae bacterium
ATGTATCCTGTTCAAATAAGCGGAGTTTTCTTAAATTGGCTATTCAATCCATTGATCGCGCAAGCGAGCTAACCACCAACAAAGTACTCCGGGATACTTACCGGCTACTTTCACTCACACTTATATGGAGTGCGTTCACCGCCACGGTGTCCTACTTCCTGCAATTGCCTCACATTGCCTCGCTCGGCTGCAGTATCGCCGCCATGGGCCTGCTGTTTTTTGTACTCCCAAAAGCCGCCAACAGCTCGAACGGCATCTGGGTGGTGTTTGCTGTCACCGGCCTGCTGGGTGTGGGTCTCGGCCCTATGCTGAACCACTACCTCGCGACTTCCAACGGAACCACCATGGTCGCGACCGCACTGGGCGGCACTGGCGTAATCTTCATGGGTCTGTCCGGCTATGCTCTGGTAAGCAAAAAGGACTTCTCTTTCCTGGGTGGCTTTTTGTTTGCGGGCTTCATTGTCGTAATACTGGCGATGGTTGCCAACATATTCATGCAGATGCCAGCACTGTCAATTGTCCTGTCCGCTGCAATTATCCTCCTGATGAGCGGCTTCATACTTTTCGACACCAGCCGGATTATCAACGGTGGTGAAACCAACTACATCAACGCGACGATTGGTCTGTATCTGTCGATCTACAATATTTTCCAGAGCCTGCTGATGCTGCTGGGCATTGCCGGCGGCGACGACTAACAACCCCCCTGACAACGCTCTGCTAAAAACCCCGGTTATCCGGGGTTTTTTTTAACCACAACAAAGCCCTGGCGGTCTTTACCGTTGAATTCTGCGCATCGTACCAAACACGGCACAACGCTACTCTGCCTCATTGCCCCGGCAGATATCTAAGGAGAACTATTTTGGAAATGATCGGCCAACTCGCCATCGCAGGCCTGATGCTCTTTTTTGTTTTTCGGTTGTGGCCAACCGCCAAAGAATGGATGGCCAACGGCCCGAAAGGCAACAGCAACGATTGGATCACAGCCGCCGCTCTGCTCGGGGGCGTAATGCTTTTTGTCTGGGTTCTTTTAAAGATTGTGTGATCGAGACCGCAAACCCGCCCCTCTCCGGGCTTAGCGAAGCATTCTCCACGAGGCCATATCTCCACCAGCCTCTAAAAACCTACCCCTGATAACTTACTTGTCAACAAGAACCCAAGTCATTAAATTAATTACAAATCAACCGTAAAACGCCCTCCAGTTAACTTGGCAACAGCCGATTTTTCTGTTACCCACAGACAAAATCGCACTTACGGCATTGAAGCTCCGCACGCGCCCCCAACCTCCAGTGACATCGCCGAGAATCGAGCCGCTGGAGCCCCGCGTCCTTTTCTCAGCCGATATCCCCGGACTTGGTGACCTGGCAGCAAGCGACGATAACACCGCTGACTTACCCACTGAACTACCCACAGTCACCGCGACAGCCGACGATCCTGCGGCTGTAGAAGATCTGCTGGCAGAATTACCCACGGAACAGGCAATACAACCGCGCTCAGAAGTGGTTTTTGTCGACACCAGCGTCAACGCATACCAGACGCTGATTGCGGAGATCCTTAATCGCGGGGATCCGACCCGCGAAATAACCGTCTACACCATCCAGCCGGATGAGTCGATCACGGAAATCAGCCTGACCCTGGCGACGCACAGCAATCTCGACGCCATTCACTTTGTGACCCATGGCACAGACGCCAGCGTTCGACTCGGCAGCTCAACCCTGAGCTCGTCCACCATGCCGGATTTCAGTGCTGATCTCAGCGCCTGGGGCACCGCGCTGAACGTAGACGGAGATATTTTACTGTACGGCTGCAATGTCGCGTCAAGCGCTTCAGGACAGGATTTTATTGCCCAACTGGCCACAGCAACCCAGGCCGACATCGCAGCAAGCACTGACCCCACTGGCCACCACGCGCTGGGCGGAGACTGGGCACTGGAGTTCGAGCACGGACCCATCGCTTTTGAAGCGGCCGTACTATCAAATGATGTGGACTCGTGGGAGTCGCTGCTTCAATCAATTACTGTGACAACAAAAAGCGATGATGTTGATGCTACAGATCTTTCGTCAGTCACAGCGCTTCTTGCCACTGATGGCAACGGCGACCTGATCAACGCCGGCCCTGACCAGGTTATTTCTCTTCGCGAAGCAATAATTGCCGCAAATGCCGAGCCCGATGCAGATGTTATTTACCTCGCGGATGACAAATATGAAGTCAACCTGACAGGAGGTGGCAGTGATGAATACATCGGCGATCTAAACATCACCAATCCGCTAACCATTATAGGCGACAGTAATCCGGGCACAGCGGATGGAACCACTATAGATGGTAAAAATCAGTCGCGCCAATTCTCGATTGTGGACGCCGGAGAAGTGACGCTTTCCAACTTGCATTTTCATAACGGAATAGAGACTGGCGATGGTGGCGCAATATATACCAACAATACGCTGCTAACTATGGATAACGTAACAGCGCACAACAACGAAGCCGGTCGTGGTGGTGTTTTATATGCCGGGCTTAACTCGAACGTCAACTTACATGATGTCTCATTCTATAATAATATCGCCACAGCCAACGGCGGCGCTATCTATGTGGAGCAGGATGCGTCTAACTATTCCAACAACGCAATAGTACATATTTACGATTCGGCGTTTAGCGCTAATGCCGCAAAGGACGGCGGAACCAAAGGGCCCGGCGGAGCGATATACAACGGTGGCGGAACACATGCCTACCGGACCACATTCGACAACAATTCGGGGAGCGACGGTGGCGCAATATATAATCTGGGTGAATTAAGAACACACGACACCACCTTTAAAAACAATGACGCCGATAATAGCGGTGGCGCATTATTTACCACGGGCCCTGCCTACCTGAACCGAACACTGATCAGCACAAACACAGCCACTACCGGCGCAGGGGCATATAACCAGGACTACCTTGAGATCAGCGACTCGACATTGGCGAAAAATGTCGCCAGTGGCAATGGCGGCGCCATAATGGCCAATGGCAGCACCACTACGTTGATTCGATCGACAGTGGTTGACAATGAAGCCGCGACACATAGCGCCATGGAAATAAACTCCAGCACCGTAAATTACACCGGGTCACTTTTCTCGCGCAACAACAACACCTCATCCGACCCTGATATAGGCGGCACAGGGTCCGCGTTTAACTCACAGGGGTTCAATCTCACCACAACATCACTGCAGGGCTCAATCGCAACAGATATTGTAATCCCGGGAGGAGATGCAAAGCTCGCCGCGAATCTTGCCAGCAACGGTGGTATCGTTGAGAGTTACGCACTAGTTGCGGACAGCCCTGCAGTCAATGCCGGTGCGGCAATTGATAACAACAGCGCAACGACAATCGTCGACAGCACCGGTGTACCACGCAACACGGTTGCCGACATAGGCTCATTCGAGTTACGCCAGTCCACTGAAACACCACTGCTCTACTGGACTGACCGGGCTACAAACGCAATCTATAGAAGCGACCCGATAAACGATACCACCCAGAAATTACTCGACACCAACCAGTTGCCAATAGACATTGAGGTGTCTCTGGAGACCGGGCGCATATACTGGGTAGAAACGGACGCCCCCGGAACACCGGATGGGAGTTGGGGCACATTGAATTCAGCCAATCTCGATGGCACCGATAAAACCGAGCTGCAAAACGCACTACAATACCCGATGGGCCTGGCAGTCGACGCTGCCAGCAACCGGATTTATGTTACATCAGACCTCACTGCCAATAACAGTGGCGGCGTAAATGCGATCAACGCGTACCAGCTTGACGGCTCGTTTGTAGAGGCCGTTGTGACAGATGGTGATGGCGTTGCGTTCTCGGCACCGACAGATGTAGAAATTGACCCTGACACCGGATTGTTGCTGTGGACCGACCGGGGTCAGAATGACGCAGATGGCACAGCGCTGTCGCGCGCGGTACACACTATTGATAGCGCCGGTGTAATCAATACCAGCTTCTCATTGCCATCAAGTTCTACCACCATTATCCCATACGGCGCGAGCTTTGCCGCAGATACCACCGAATTCTACTGGGCGGGTTCCAACAAAATAGACCTGTCCAACACAACAACGGGCTCGGCAAACAATACTCGTGCGATTACCACCAACTATTCACTCGACTACTACGCTACCACCGACACCGTCTACGCGATACAAACCCTGGCAACCAACAGTTCAAAAATCATCAGTCTGTCAGGAGATTTAGCAACAGAAACCACACTTCATCAAAGCCTGCCGGCGCCTGCCGGCATTGTGGCAGCCGGCATTGAGAGCGTCGGCACCGGGCCGGCACTGACAATTAATACGGGCATCACCTTAAACGACAGTGAAAGCACTACTATTGTTTCGGGTAATCTGTACGCCATAGATGCCGATTCTACACCGACAGAAATCGTTTTCACTCTAAGCAATCCACTACCCGTCTACGGCACATTGCTGCTTGACGGTATGCCATTGGCTACATCTGGTGACACATTCACTCTAGACGATGTAATAGCAAACCGCCTGAGCTATCAGAACAACGGCACCAGTGGCTCAGACTCATTTGCTTTCACGGTAATGAGCTCTCTGGACACCTCAGATGTCACCGACATAAAAACGTTTGCCTTTACCGTACTGTCCGTGAACGATGAACCGGTACTTAGCGGCATCGAGCCCGCAACGCTTTTGTATTCAGAGAACGCCGGGCCGGTAGAGCTAAGCAACACGGTTACGGTCTCCGACACCGATGACAGCAATCTGGAATCTGCCACCGTCATTATCAGTAATAACTATAACGCCACTGAAGACTTGCTGGACTACACTGACACAGCCAATATCAGCAGCACCTGGGATCCTGTCGCGGGTATGCTGACACTCACCGGCACAGACTCAATCGCCGCCTATCAGACGGCGTTAAGATCAGTGGTGTACGAAAACAACAGCGAAAATCCGGACACATCAGCAAGAACCATCTCCATCACAATTGAGGATGGCGATGAAAAATCGAAAGAGGTCACCCGGGTGATCGCTCCGGGCGCCGTCAATGATAAACCCGTGTTCACGGCCTTCGAAGCCAGCACGCTAACTTTTACCGAAGGCGATTCCGCAGTCACAATCACAACCGGCGCTGATCTCCTCGACGCCGATCATATCAATCTGGCTTCAGCCACAGTGGTCATCAGCAGCAACTACGCTGCAGGCGAAGACCTGATCAATTTTACCAATACAGCCAACATTAGCGGTAACTGGAACAACACCACCGGCACGCTTGTTCTGAGTGGCGGTGATAGCGTTGCTAACTACCAGGCTGCCCTGCGCTCCCTGACTTATTCGAATTCGAGTGATGCGCCAAATGAAGCGATCCGCACCATTACTTTTACCGCCTCTGATGGCATAGACGATTCTGATCCAGTGGCAAGATCGATCAGCGTATCAGCCAAAAACGATGCGCCGCAACTCGACAACAGCGGGACCATGACACTCAGTGCAATATCAGAAGACGACTTAGACCCCACCGGCAACACGGTCGCGCAGATTGTCGCCAGCGCCACTGGCGATCGAATCACCGATGTCGATGATGGAGCCGTTGAGGGAATAGCGATCATCAACGCCGACAACTCGTACGGCATCTGGCAATACAAAACAACACCGCTTTCGCTGTGGACCGGTATCGGCTTAGTGTCGAACAGCAGCGCGCTATTACTTAACAGCGACTCTTCCGTTCGATTTCTACCATCGATTAATTATAACGGTACCTCCGGGAATATTGAATTTAGAGCGCAGGACCAAACCGGAGCTGATAGCGCCGGAAACTATGTGGACACCTCGTCAAACGGGGGTACGTCACCATTTAGTATTACTACAGAAACCGCCAATATCAGCATTACCCCGCAGAATGATGCGCCGGTGCTCAGTGCTATAGAGACCGCCAATCTCAGCTACACCGAAGATGATGGGGCGGTTACTGTTTCCTCCACGATTGCTGCTACAGATCCGGACGATACGTTAATAGAGTCCGCCACGATCACTATCATCAGTGGTTACGATGCCAGCCAGGATGTGCTCGGGGTTATCGATGTTGCCCCTGTGGTCAGCACATGGGATAGCCTGACCGGAACACTCACACTGACCGGTCAGGACACAATTGCCAACTACCAGTCACTGTTGCGATCGGTCACGTATGAAAATACCAGCCAGAAACCAGATCCTACCGAGCGCACCCTTTCATTCTCTATAAACGACGGGGACGCTGACTCAACCCCCGTCAACCGCGGCATTTCGGTTAATCCACTTAACGATGCACCGACTTTCGATAACAGTGGCACCCTGACACTAGACACCATCATAGAAGACGCGGTTAATCCTGCCGGCAACTCGATACAGCAAATCCTGCAGTCCGACGGCGGTGATCGAATCACCGATGTCGACGACAATGCCGTTGAGGGCATCGCCATCACCAGCGCTGACAACAGCAATGGCACCTGGCAATACAAAGAATCCGTGAGCGACAGCTGGATTGACCTGGCACCCGTCTCCTTAAGTAACGCACTGCTCCTGCACGACACTTCTTATTTGCGTTTTATCCCTGCAGCAGACTACCATGGCACGTCCGGCCCGATAGGCTTTAAGGCCTACGATAGAACCTCGGGCACCCTGGGGAGCTACGTCGACACCGTCCCCGACGGAGGCACATCTGCATTCAGCACCAACCGCGACAATGCCTCACTAACGATTGATGCCGGGAACGATCCTGCCGTAATTACCGCTCTCGAAGGTACCGCAATAGCCTATACCGAGAATGACGGACAGCAACAACTGAGCACACTACTGACCCTTACTGATGTAGACAATACCACCCTGGAATCTGCGACCATAAGTATAGCCAGTGGTTACCTCGCGGCCGAAGACATACTGCAATTCACTGACACGACAACCATTGGCAGCACTTGGAATAGTGCCACAGGCACTCTGACACTGACAGGTACAGACTCGCTTTCCGCCTATCAGACAGCGATCCGGTCAGTCACCTACGAAAACACGAGTGACAACCCGGACACGACCGACCGCCGATTTTCTATTGTGGTGTACGACGGCGGTACCGACTCGGCGGCTGTTTTGCGATCGATTGAAATTACACCCCAAAATGACCTGCCCGAACTCTCTAGTCTCGAAGGTTCTGCAGTGCTTTTCGATGAGAACGATCCGGCGACTGGCATCACATCGACAATCACACTCAACGACGTGGACAACAACAGCATTCAGTCGGCCCGGGTTATAATCAGCAACGGCTATGAGACCGGTGCAGATAAACTTTTATTTACCGATACCGCCAACATCGTCGGCAACTGGAACAGCGCAACCGGCACGCTCACTCTGAGCGGAGCAGACTCACTGAGCAGCTATCAACAAGCATTGCGCTCGGTGACTTTTCACAACCCGACCGACAACCCGTCTGCAGCTGATCGAACCCTATCATTCAGTGTTAACGATGGCGCGGGAAACTCTGCCATTCAGACCCGAACGATTGACTTCACTGTTGTTAATGACGCACTGATGTTGTCCGGCATTGAAGTCGCGCCACTGAATTTTACCGAAGACACTACCGCTGTAGTCACAACGTCGACGATCACACTAAGCGACGCGGATGACACACACATTTCCCTTGCTACTGTCGGCATCAGTAGTGGCTATATCGCCGGTGACGATCACCTGTATTTTACCGATACGGCCTCTATTACCGGCGCATGGAATGCCGGCACTGGTGTATTGACGCTGTCTGGTGCGGATACCGTGCTGTCATACCAGGACGCATTGCGCAGCATCCGCTATGAGAACACCAGTGACGCCGCCAATGTGAATCCGCGGACACTCAGTTACCACACCGACGATGGCAAAGACTCCACCGCCAGTATCACTCGAGCGTTGACCGTAACACGGGTAAATGACGCCCCCGTCATCGCCGATGCTTCGCTCGCACCTATAGACGAAGATACACCTACCCCCACCGGGGCTACTGTCGCAAGCTTGTTTACCACCTTGTTTGCCGATCCCGATGCCGGCAGCTACCTGGCCGGCATTGCAATCACCGGCAACACGGAGGACATCAACATCGGTGTGTGGCAATACTCCACCGACGGCCTTAACTGGCAACCGGTAGGCACGGTATCCGACGACGCCGCACTGGCCGTCAGAGCGTCCAGTCTGTTGCGATTCCTGCCCACCGAACACTATAACGGCAACCCCACCGGGCTCACAGTACGAGCAATCGACGACAGCTACACAGGTCAGTTTTCAAGCAACACGAACGTCACCATCATTGACGTGCAATCGAATGGTACGCCCACTTCCTTTTCGGCCACTGACGCGAACGTCGCCACAAGTGTCACCCCGGTGGGAGACAGGCCAACAGCAACCAATGCAACAATGTCTCAGCTTGAAGATGCCAACCCGCCCGCACAGGCAACCATTAACTCGTTGTTTCAAGGCACCTTCACTGACGCCGACAGCGGCCAAAGCCTGCTTGCAGTTGCCGTCAGCAGCAATGCCGCCGATACCACCGGCCAATGGCAGTACAGCAGTAACGGTAGCAACTGGTTTGATGTGGGCACAGTCAGCCCCGTCAACGCATTATTGCTGGGTCAGGCGACACAACTGCGTTATGTACCTGTGGAAGATCATAATTCAAGCACACCTGATCTGGAGGTCTACCTTATAGACACCAGCGCCAGTCATGTTCTGACGAGCGGGGCATCTAGAGCAACACTTGATATTTCAGCCACCACCAATGATCAATCTGTCAGCAACAGTCCGTACTCGGTAGCGCTCGACATCACCGCGGTAAATGACGCCCCCGAAGCACTCGACAGCACCGTCACTGTCACCGAGGACACACCCTATTTATTTGCCACAAACGATTTCGGGTTTCGCGACACTGCCGACGGCCACAACCTGAGTAACGTACTCTATGGCACGGCAACCACAGGCACCCTAGCGGTCGAGAGCGGCGGCCTGACCTATACACCTGCTGCCAATGACGACGGGCCGGCTACTCACTCGTTCAGCTTTAGTGTGGTTGATGACGGCGGTACCGTGAACGGTGGTACAAACACCTCGACCAACACCGCGACAATGACTATTGTCATGCAACCGGTAAACGACGCACCAACGCTGTCGGGCAGTACACTGCCGGCTATTAACGAAGACACCATTGCCCCCGGCCAATCGGTTAACGACCTGCTCAGCGGGCATTTCCACGATGTGGATACCGGAGCCAGCCTTCACGGCATTGCGATTTCTGCTAACCACGCACCGGTCACCAGTGGCGCCTGGCAGTATTCACTAAATGGTCTTGACTGGACAGACGTCGGGACAGTCGATACCAGCACCGCCTTGCTGGTGGACGCAAGCACATTGATGCGCTTCCAGCCGTCAGTACACTTTAACGGGTCACCGCTTTCACTGACTATTCACGCAATAGACAACAGCCACTCAGTTGTTTTCAGCACTGATCTGGTGCCGCGCCATGGTGATATAACAATTACGGGTGGCGCAACCGCATACAGTGCTGCCAGTGAACTGCAAACGCAGGTAGTTTCTGTTAACGATTCACCGACTGGCGCACCAGCCAGTATTGATGCCACACTGGAAGACAACACAGCAGGTCATCCACACAGCATCGATGAGTTATTCCTGTCAGGATTTACCGATGCGGATGGCACGCTGGCCGGACTGGCAATCACCGGCAACACGGAAGTGGCAGCCGGACAATGGCAGTACACGACAAATAACACATCGTGGAACAACATTAGCACCACCAGTCCGTCAAGCGCACTGATTCTCCACAACACCAGTCAACTGCGGTTTATCCCGTCGGCCGATTTCAACGGCGACCCCGCACCGTTAACCGCACGCCTGATCGACAACACCTACGCAGGCCCCTATACCAACGATGCAACTCGATCAATTGTTGATTTAAGTGGCCTGAGCGATAGCTCGGCGTTCAGTCAGTCAGACCTCAGTATATCGACCAGCATTCTGAGCGTGAACGACCCACCTGTGAGCAACGGTAGCAGGGTAGAAGGTACGGAAGACACTGCCATTACGCTTGCAGTAACCGACTTCCATTTTGAAGATCTCAGCGACGGCGATGCCTTTGCCGCAATTACTATAGTTTCAGCACCCTCCTCCGGCATGCTGACTGCCAACGGCTCACTGGTGGCGACAGGCACTGTCATTAGCGAAGCAGACATCAACGACGCACGGCTGATATATGAGCCGGCAGCTAATACCGCCGGCAACAATGTTGCCGGCTTCACCTATCGAATCGCCGACGACGGGGGCACCGCTAATGGCGGGCAGGATACCGCCAGCGCTGAGGCGACTATTACGTTTAATCTGGCAGCGGTTAATGATCCGCCAGCGGGGTCAGATGCCATCCGTGTGATTCTTGAAGATACGCCATTGGTACTCAGCCGTGCCGACTTCGGGTTTACCGACCCGGTAGACAGCAATGGCCTGTTAGCCATAACCATAGCGCAGATTCCCGCCACCGGCCAACTCACTCTAAACGGGTCACCAGTCAGCCAGAATGACAACATCAGCGCAGACAATATAGACGACGGCCTGTTGCTGTACACACCACCTGCGTCGTTTAACGGGTCGCCAGCTCCGGAATTTCGTTTTCGGGTAATCGATGACGGTGGCACTGCCAACGGCGGACTGAACAGTGCGGCCAGCACCAACAACTTGACCATTGATATCCTTGCGGTCAACGATGCCCCTCAAGGTACTGATAGAGTTATCGGTGTCACGGAAAATCAGTTTGTTCAACTAGACCTGACAAGCATCGGCTTCTCTGACCCCCTCGACACCGGTCATCAGCTAAAAGCCATAGTGATAGATAGTCCGCCCGCAAACGGTCATCTGACTCTGGATGATGACGTTGTGTCTGTCGGTGCCATCATTAGCAGGGCAGACATACTCGCTGGCAAGCTCCGCTACACCCCGGTGCTCAACGAAAGCGGTGACGCTTACACGAGCTTCCGCTTTTTTGTGCAGGATTCCGGCGGTACGGACAACGGCGGTCAGGACACTGCAACTGCCACAAACACTATTACCATCAATGTTCGAAACACAAACGCACCACCGGTTGCTGAAGACCGCATCATCAGCACCCTGGAAGACACGGCCATCCCCTTGCAGGTAGATGACTTCGGCTATGCCGATCCGATCGACAACCACCTGCTGAAAAGTGTTTTCATTGATGCTCTGCCAGAGTCAGGCACACTCTCTTTGAATGGCGCTGCCGTGCAACCGGGTGATGTTATCAATGCTAATGAAATAGCCGGCCATAAACTGGTTTTTACACCGGTAGCATCAGAGCACGGCGATGATTACGCGCGTATAGAATTTAGAGTTACCGACTCAGGGGGCACACCGAATAACTCCCGCGATACCTCGGCACCCGCGACTCTGACGATAGACGTGACAGCAGTTAACGACCCACCTGCCGCCGTTCATACCACCGAAACCACTCCCGAAGACACCCCACTGATCCTGACCGGCAACAGCTTCGGCTTCAGTGATGACACTGACGGCGATTCATTGGCGAGCGTTATTATAGATACACTCCCGGCAAACGGATTGCTGAGCCTGGCTGCCACCACAGTGGAACCGGGTGCGGTAGTGCCGATTGAATCTATAAACACCGGCCTGCTGACCTTCCAGCCCTCCGACAACGCCAGCGGCAGTGCCTACGCGTTGATACAGTTTAGGGTGATCGACTCCGGTGAAACTGTACACGGCAGCAATACGTCGATAGAACCCGCTGTTTTGACCATAGACGTCACCCCGGTCGACGACCCACCACATGCAATCGATCTTTCAAACCGCACCATCACTGAAAATGAAGTATCTGCGGTCGCTGGCAACGTCAGCGTAATTGATCACGATAGCGGCGACACCCACACTGTCACCGTTAATGACGACCGCTTCGAGGTCGTTGGGGACCTACTGCAACTTAAACCCGGCTTAAGCGTCGACTTTGAGACAGGACAGACTATTCCGCTGGTTCTGACCGCAACCGACGCCGCCGGCCTTCAGTTCAGTCAATCAATCGAGTTGGCCATCCTGGACGTCAATGAAGCCCCGTCGGTACGCAGTACCCCCGGCAACCAGGTTATAGAAGACACAAGCCAACCTTTCAATTTCTCACTACCCGACAGGGCGTTTATCGATGAAGACGGGGACATCCTACAGTACACGGCAACTCAAACTGACGGGTCGCCCTTGCCGGACTGGATTACCTTCAGCGCTGACACCCGAAGCTTCACGGTTAACGTAACAGACAACGACCGTGAGACCTTAGCAATTCAGGTAACTGCCAACGATCCCTCCGGCGCGACCGCTAACATTCAGTTCGATCTCGAATTCCCGCCAACACTGGCGGCAGCGGAATCCGCCACAACCACAACTTTGATATTTCCCGACACCAGTACTTCGGCAGTTACTGAATCAACAGAAGATAAAGAGCAACCGACTGTGGCAGGCAAAGACGATACAGCCATCGACAAATCATCCAGTACAGCCGTCGATTCTGATAGCACATTATTGCCTGACCCCAACAATCAGAAACCCATTGACGACGAATTGTTCAGCGAAAACGAAATCACAGAAATTGAGCACAAAGCCCCCATCACCGTGGAGATCATACCCACGTCTTATCTAAGCCTGTCAAAGTCGACAGAGGAACAAGTGGTGTCGCTGCTCAATGACGCTGATGCAGTACGAAAAACCGAACAAAAAAATACCGAGATAGATCACGCCTTCAATCGACTGTCGAAGGAGATGAATAACACACAATCTGAATCGCTGCGGAATCAGGCACTCAGCCAGCAAGTCGTGGGGGCAACAGTCACCCTGTCATCAGGACTATCAGTCGGATACATAATCTGGCTAATTCGCGGGGGTACGTTAATGGCCAGTATGCTAACCAGTTTACCCGCCTGGCGAATAATCGATCCGTTACCTGTCCTGCAAAGTCCGGGCAGTAGTGAAACCGAAGATACCGAATCACTGGAAACGATGGTAGAGAAAACCACTGACGACGATAATGTGCCTACCACAGAGACAACAGCCGCAAAGACGGCGGATTTACAAACAGGCCGACACACAAACACCCATTAAGCACTTTGGTTTCATTTCAGCCGCAGGCCAGGCCATTGACCGCAGCGCAGGTGATTCTGCGGTGACAGGATTACCGTTATCGATCAGAAGCTATCGGTAGCAGCAAACGACCCCGCACGGCAATCAGGATTCAAAAGATAAAACGGCAATGCGGCAGCGAACACTCTGATCGTTCAGCCCGTCAATGCGACAGGCATTGCCAATAATTTGACTTTGCGTATGCTCTGCCATTGAATTGTCGAATAACGTCAATTATTCGACACCAGACGATCACACTGATCGCCCGTTAATCGCCTGCAACTCAACGCCAAGGGCTACTGCCCTTCCAGCAACGCTTCCCAGGTATAGCCCGAGCCTTCCAGTATGCGTCGCAGCTTTTTCAGCGCCTCCATCTGAATTTGACGCACCCGCTCACGGGTCACCCCCAACTCCTTGCCAACATCTTCAAGGGTTGTGCGCTCGTAGCCATGCAATCCAAAACGACGCACAACAACTTCACGGTGCTTGCTTTCGAGCTTCATCAGCCAGTTGTTGATCTGCTTGTGGATGTTGTCGTCCTGCAGTTTCCAGGCGGGATCGGGATTGTTATCGTCAGGTATGATATCCAGCAATGGACGATCGCCCTCAGGCCCCATCGCCACATCAACCGATGATACGCGGTCACGCAATCCGAGCAGACGCTTCACATCAGCAACCGGCTTTTCACACTCGGCAGCAATGTCTTCAGCGGTGGGCTCTTTATCCATCTTTTGCTGCAGACGACGTTCTGCCTTCAGATAGACGTTCATTTCTTTGACGACGTGGATCGGCAACCGAATCGTCCGCGTCTGGTTCATCAGCGCCCGCTCGATGGTCTGGCGAATCCACCAGGTAGCGTACGTTGAGAAACGAAATCCACGCTCGGGATCGAACTTCTCAACCGAGTGAATCAGACCCAGGTTACCCTCTTCGATCAGATCCAGCAGCGTTAAACCACGGTTTAGATAGCGTCTGGCAATCTTGACGACAAGCCGCAAATTGCACTCGATCATCTTGGCGCGCGCTTTCTCGTCGCCTTTCTGCGCTAGACGGGTGTAGGATTTCTCTTCATCCGCCGTCAGCAACGGTGAATGCTCAATCTCTTTAAGGTAGAGACGGGTGGCATCCATGTCACGAGAGCGCGCTTTGTTACTTGGCGATTTTTCTTTCGTGCGCGTCAATTGCGCCGCAAATGTTTCCTCGTCCTCTTCTTCCAGTTCTTCCTCTTCAACTTCTTCACTTACATCTTCCACACGAGTGTCGTGCACATTGGCGCGATCTTCGTTCTCGTCACTGGAATCCCATGTTGTTAGTTGACTCTGGCCCATTGTTAAATCTCCGCTATACTGATTAGTTATTTTATTTTTGTTATTTCAGCGAAGTTGTTATTACCGCTCTCACCCAGAAAACCCGGTTGCGCCAACTCTGTGGCGCACAATAACAACGTCGGGTTCTGATAATGCAAAAAGCGTGCCAAATGGCTATTTACAAAGTAGGAAGATAGTCTACAGGATTGACAGGTTCGCCATTTCGGCGGATTTCGAAGTGTAATTCAGTGCCTTCAGATTGCTCACCGCCAACCACAGCGATCAAATCTCCCGCCTTAACCTCTTGATTTTCCTTAACAAAAATATCACTGACTTTTGAATAGGCCGTCAGGAAATTATCTTTGTGCCGTAAGATTACTAAATTACCGTAGCTTGCCAAATCTCTGCCGCTGTACACCACCTCACCGTCAGCAGCCGCCTGAACTCCAGCACCTGGCCCAGTGTCGATGTCGAGTCCTTGTCGATTTATCTCACGCAGATCAAATTCCCGGGTAATTTGACCCAGCGCCGGCCAGTTCCAGCCATCGGCTCGAGTATTTACCGTCACACGCTTGACCGCTGCAGTAACGTTTATGTCGTCCTGAATGGCCACAGTATCGGCCAGTGGCACAACGGCCCCGGCTGCGCCATCGCTTTGGCCAATAATGGTTTCTTTACCTTCAGGCCGGTCGACTTTGGAGATTTTCTGATCAACGCGAATATCGTTTATCAGGGTCGGATCAGGCAATGTTGGCAACGCAACCGGTAGATTGCCCGGTGGTGGCAGCGTTGGCAGCTCAGAAACAAACACAGGCTCGTCGTTTAACAGCGCATCCCGGTCTTCGACGGTTTCACGCACACCGATAATCTCTTCCTGCGGAATGATCGATCCTACGACGGTATCCTGAGTCTTGAGGACCGCATCGGAATTTGCCTGACTGGCAGCAGGCACCATGACTACTTCCTGATCGTCGGCAACCGGATTACGACGCGCAAGTTGCTCAAACGCATCTTCATCGCGAATCAGCATCAGGCGCTGCCCGGGTATCAGCCGGCTCTGCCCGATCGCATTCGCAGAGGCCAGCGCGTTGGGGTCGATCTGATAGCGATTAGCCACGGATTGCAGGGTATCGCCAGGTTGCACAATATAAGTATTCGAATCGAATTTAATATCGGGGAGATCAACGGTTTCCAGCAAGCCGCAGCCACCCAGCGACAATAACGAGCCAGCACAAACAACGGTGCGTAACTTTGAGTAATTCATATTCAACCTTTCAGATGCGTTGTAACTTAAGCTCAACGGCGGGCACAGGGGTTCGCGGGAAGGGAAATTCACGAACAGCCTTTAGCCAATCAGGCGATTGGGTTGCGGACCCGACCGAATGAGCAAGCGATGAGCAGCCAGCTGTGCGTGCAGACAGGCTGTCTCTTACACTGAACTTTATACAGTGACAAAAAAAACTGCAATGAAAACAGCAAGGAAGAGTACCTAGTTAATCCAGTTACTACCTATTTGTAACCTAAATGGTCCATTCTGACGAGGAAACAGTGGTTTCTGTGTCGAACTGAGTGCTGTTAACCCTCCACAAAGTCACTGCAGCAACACTACTGATCTAGCACTTCCCGGATAAAAATGGCACAAAGCGAACATCTTCGACTTTCTGCAGTCTCGGCGCCTGTCCTGCCTGACATCGCATGGTGGCCAGCTGCTGCGCCCCATCCGGTGCTCCGATCGGCCCAACCAGTACACCACCGTCGACAACCTGATCAATCAGGGCCTGTGGAACTGTCTCCATTGCTGCGGTAACAATTACGGCATCAAACGGCCCGTGCTCGGACCAACCTTCGATACCATCCACATAGCGCGTGCGAATATTGCGCAGACCCAGTTGACGCAGACGGTCACCGGAGCGATGCGCCAGTGTTCTGATGCGCTCCAGCGTATAAACCTTCGGCACCAGCTTGGATAACACAGCCGCCTGGTAACCGGATCCGGTGCCTATCTCCAGCACTTTCTGTATCGGCCGTCCATTAAACCCGCTGTTGACGACCAACTCTGTCATCAGCGCCACCACATAAGGCTGGGAAATAGTCTGCCCCTCACCAATCGGCAGGCTGCAATCATCGTAAGCTCTGCTCGCCATTGCCTCATCGACAAAGCAGTGGCGAGGTACATCGGCAATCGCCTGCAAGACGTTTTCATCACAGATGCCGGCAGCACGCAGTCTGTCGACAAGACGCATCCGGGTTCGCGGCGAGGTCATGCCTATACCGCGAATTCTAGCTTCCATATTCATGCGGCACTCCCCAGTAACCAGTCATCAAGCAAAGACACCCGTCGATGGTGCGTCATGTCTACATCGAGTGGCGTCACTGAAACGCGGTCGCTGTGTATGGCATGGAAATCGGTGCCTTCAGCATCATCAAGCGCTTCACCGATACCACCAATCCAGTAGATCGGTTCACCACGCGGATCAATCTGCTTGATGGCCTCCTGAGACGGATGCCGACTTCCCAGACGGGTAACTTCGCGTCCCTGCAGCTGGTCGTAGGGAACTGAGGGTATGTTGACATTAAGTATGCTGTTTTCAGGCAACGGTTTCTGTATGCAGCGCTTAATGATTTCAGTCGCGACGCGAGCGCCTGTTTCATAATGGCCGGTGTAACCCGCCAATGAAAAAGCAACCGCAGGATATCCGTGAAAACGCCCTTCCATGGCAGCGGCAACAGTGCCGGAGTAGACGACATCATGGCCTAGATTCGGACCGGCGTTAATGCCACTGACGACAAGATCGGGAACCCAGTCGAGCAACCCGTTTAAGGCGATATTGACGCAATCGACCGGAGTCCCTTCAGCAGAATAAATACCGTCGCCCTGCTCAGTGATACGAATAGGGCGGGACAACGTCAAAGAGTTACTGGCAGCGCTGCAATTGCGATCCGGCGCAACAACTTTTACCTCTGCCAGATCACGCATAGCCTCTGCCAGCGCGAGGATACCCGGCGCATGCCAGCCATCGTCGTTGGACACCAGAATTTTCATTGAGATGGATCTTCTTTTATTATTTTTATTGTTTTTTCAGGGTTACCCCTATATTGCCAGTGTAACCAAAGCTTTCCACCGGCATGCTTTCCTGAATGATAATAAACAGCAGTTTCCGCCCAGCATGGTGGCTTCGTAATCCACACCTGCAAACGCTATGGGCTTCCAAAGTGCAACCTGCGCCCTGCCCCGCCACCACCCGCGAGAGACTTACCACGCCCGACAACGACTTCCTGGACCTCGACTGGAATAACTGCAGACACACCGGCGCTGACCAACCACTGATTGTTGCGTTTCATGGATTAACCGGGTCGTCGAATTCTCGCTACATCCGCCACCTGTTGCAGGTGACTTCAGAGGCCGGTATTGCCTGTGTATTGATGCACTTCAGGGGTTGCAGCGGAGAACCCAACCGCACACGCGGCTCTTACCATTCCGGGCACACTGCTGATATAAAGTTTGTTATCGACACTCTGGCAAAGCGCTTTGCCACACGACCTGTTGCCGCCGTCGGTTACTCACTCGGTGGCAATGCGCTGCTGAAATATCTAGCTACAGAACCGGATATCCCTCTGCACTACGCGGTGTCGGTATCACCACCACTGGTGCTGGCAGAAGGTGCCAAGCGCATGAGTAAAGGTTTTTCCAGACTCTACCAATGGAATCTGATCAAGCAAATGAAGCGCGCTTTGCGAGACAAAGACCAACGCTACCCGGCAATGAATTTAAGCGAGCTAAACTATCAGGCAGTCGACGACTTCTGGTCTTTCGACAATAACATCACCGCGGTACTGCACGGCTTTGACTCGGTAACCGACTACTACACCAAAGCCAGCACCCTGAATGACCTGCCCGCCATCAGCACCCCGACGCACATTATTTTTGCGCGCGATGATCCGTTTTTCAGCGAGAAGTGTCTGCCGCAGGACAATCACTCCATGAGTGCTGCGGTGACCTTTGAAATAGCCGGGCATGGGGGACACGTCGGCTTTATAGGACCGGGGAAGCTGTTCCGTGGTGACAACTGGCTACCACGCCGGGTAACCTCACTGATCCGCACCAACGTATAACCGGCAGTTGTACCGGCTGTAGCCGGTCAGTTAGTTTTTGTACACCAGTTTGACAGCGCCACCAAAGGATTGCCGGGCAACCGCATCGATGTGCTCAAGCAAAGTGTTTCTGGTTTCGTCGGTGACTTTCTGAAACGCCATTCCCGCAAAAAAACGGTCATTCTTGCCGCCCCTGGGCAACTCACCTGAGTTCACCACGTTGGCCTCTACATCAATCCGTGCCTTGTCCGGAAACAACACCATGCTCAAGCGAACACGGTCACCATCGTTGAACGGCTGCGAGTGGTAGCACTTCAGCCCGGACGGACTCAAGCTAACGACATGTGTCGGGTGATCGGGAAGTTCAGCTAACTCAAGGCTTGCATCATTGGCCGCCTCAGAGTCCACTACTTCAATGTGCAGCGCAACGGCATCGGACACCCGTCGATAGTTGCGTCGCTCTTCCGCCTTAACCTGCGCATTGCCACCCATGATCTTGTTACCTGTCATTCTGTCTGCGAATTTACGGAAGACCGGTTTGTCAATCGACTCCCGCCCTTCGATGCAGTAAATAACGGCAGGGCAAATTGGTAATTGAGGGCGCAGATCACAAGTTACCGATTAACCCAAGCCTCACGTTTGTGCCATTGAGTTTCAGTAAAAAAAGCCCGGCCCCCAACGCAGAATCTTCACGGCCAACACAGATTGCCGGCCACGGCCACTTTGCGCGTTAAACCGGCAGGCACGCCACCGGATCATTCCCCAGATTAATAACACCGAAACGCCAACGGAATCAGCACGGCAAACTCACCCGGAATCCGCGCCAGTGCAGGGATTGTTGGGCTGTTTCGCCCATTCCTGCTGCACAATTGCACCAAGGCCACCCTACACTATAATATCGGGAGTTGTTCAGTCAGCCGCCATTTTGAGGTGGCGAGCCCTGCACCGTAAACACCAATTAACTGGAAAAAAATGAGTTTGGAAAGACGACAGTCTGATCGCATGCTGGCCGAACCCGGTGATGTTGAACACACAGTGCACCGATGCTTCGATATTTCCGAAATCGGGATGAAATTTCACACATCGCAGGAAGTCACTCGCGGCGACACTTTTACAATTCAGGTGAATACCATCGGCGAACCCATGTCCGTGGTATGCCGGGTAGTGTGGTGCCGCGATCTGGTCACACCTGAGGACGAACGCTATCATTTCGGGGTAACGTTTGATGGCTTCACCAATGCCAAACAATTGCGGCTGAGGGAATTGATCAGCTCACGTGCCGCCACTTAAAAAAACAAGCCACCCTAACTGATGTAAAACGACGGATCATCGTCGCCGCAATGAATCGAAAAGCAGTAGGCGGAGTACATCCGAACACCGGCTCTGCCAACAACGCATCACTGAACGACACAAAATGCAGTCGCGAGGAAGACCCACTGACATCAAACGGCACTCGAGCACACCATTAACAGCCCGTTGCCGACCGCACTGCACAGATTACCCTGACCACTACTCACCTGGCGGCGAACCGGATTAGTCGATACAATCAGTCCACGTGGTCATTCAGACTCCCGTACAAAATGGCATACAATCAAGTAGTATCAAGTGCCGCAGCAATCACTAAGCGGACGATTTTACAGACCGAAAGGCCAGTCATCTTTTAAAGGCGCCCCTAGCTCAGCTGGATAGAGCGTGCCCCTCCTAAGGGCGAGGTCGCTGGTTCGAATCCAGCGGGGCGCACCATTTCTCCTCCCTCTGCCGTGACCGTGTTCCGAGCGGCTTCAGGCAACTTCAGTCACCGCTGGCGATAACCTGGCCCCACACACACCGATAGATAGAGTGATAACACTCTAGCCGGGCCTTGCACCGCCACTGGATTCACACCACAGCGCCACATGATCACCTTGGCAGGTAACAGGCAACGCTGTTGCCACACGGCTGACCACTCTGCCCTGCCTCCCAAAGATTCCAGGGATGTCCTGTGTACCGATGCGTTAGCCCGATGGCCGCATATGTCACCTTCAAGCGTTACCGCCCCCATTGCACTGCTCTGTCAAAAACTGCCTGGGGACAAACCGGCACGGTGGCTCTGCCTGTTTTCCTCTGACTAGCTGTACAAAAAATCGACTAGACAATCACCGCGGTAGTTTGACACTATCAACGACGAGCAAATGGAACAACACCCTTCAACCAGCTCCATATTCTGTTAGCTCATAGATACTCGATAAATTGTAAGGGTCAAGACCCGGGGGAAACAGTGATATGAGATTCACCTTAAAACCAATGGCCTGCGCCATTGCAGCACTTTCCATGGTGGCCGGTACGGCCCAGGCAGACTTTCCGCAACGAGAAGTACTTGGGGTAGTAATGTGGGGTGCCGGGGGAGCGACTGACACGGTTGCACGCGCAGTTAATCCTGCCGCGGAAGAAGCCTTGGGAAAGCCCATTGTGGTACTGAACAAATCCGGGGGCGCGGGTGCAATATCGACAGCCTATGTCAACGCAGCACCTGCTGACGGTTACACGTTTCTATACGGCGCAGAAAACCCGCAACTGCACTCTGTTATGGGCGTATCAGATCTAGACTACGGCAGTTTTTACCCAGTGAATATTCTGGGTCGTGGCATCGGAGTGATCGCCGTAAAGGCAGATTCCAAATACCAAACCATGCAAGACCTGATGGCAGACATCAAAGCCAACCCCGGCGACGTGCTGATGGGGTCTACCGGTCCGGGGGGCTTACCCGGTACCATTGGCGCTATTATTTCAAACTCCGCAGATTTTGACGTCACCGCTATTCCATTTGATGGCGAAGGCCCGGGCCTTACCGCTATGCTCGGGAACGAAGTCGACTTCATGCCTGCCGGTATTTCCGCCGCCGCAGAGCAAATTAAAGCAGGTAACCTGCGAGCGCTTGCAGTGGTTAATACCGAATCTGTCGATACCTTGCCCGATGTTCCACCGATAACCGATGCAATCCCGGGTATGGCAAAATTTTTACCGTGGGGCCCCTTCTATGGGGTGTTTGTCAAGCAAGAGGTTCCTGATGACGTCAAAGCCACACTGGTTGATGCGTTCGCCGTGGCTGCCAAGAGCGAGACATTCACCACCCTGATGGCAAACAAAGGCAATATCATCATGGATATATCAGGTGATGAAGCTGCAGCATTTTTAAAGAAGTGGCAACAGGTAACAACCTGGGTATTGCAAGATACCGGTGCGGCAAAAGTTAACCCGGAAACCCTGGGGATAATGCGTCCGGAATAACGGGTACTCCTGACGACTGTTGATGCCTGGTTATTCACCACAACGGCAGGGGGAACGTGGCTTTTCCCTGCTGCTTATTGTTTTCAGCGCAACCGCGTTCTGGCAATCGTATGCGATATCCGGATTTACCGGATTATCTACCCCCGGTGTTTTTCCAATGCTGGCATCGGCCACGATGCTTGTGTCTGCGGTGTGCCTACTGCTGCAAAACATCGATCGACGAAATATCCCGGGTTCCTCACAGACCTCTGCAGCAAGCGTTCTGCCATTGCGTATTGTCGTCATGCTGATGTTAATCACGGGCTATTTATTCGCCATGCCGCTTATTGGATTTATTCTGTCATCCGCGGTTTTTTTGTTTTTATCTTTTAGTTACCTCTGGCGCAAGCCAATACTGGTCTCGCTGTTGGTCACGGGTGGATCAGTCGCCTTTGTGTACTTGATTTTTAGAAAACTGTTTCAAGTGGTTCTACCGAAAGGGTCGCTATTGCAGGGCATGTTCTAGCCATGAGTGAAGTTATATCAAACCTGGCTATAGTGTGGACAGACCCATGGCTGTTGTTTCTAACGGCTGCCGGTACACTGTCTGGTATCTACGTGGGGGCTATTCCCGGGTTGTCCGTTACCATGGCAACTTCCATACTTATTTCGTTTACGTTCAAATGGCCGGTTAACGATGCACTCGCCTTAATTACCGGCATTTTCATGGGCGGAGTCTATGGCGGTTCGCGTAGCGCTATATTGTTAAATATCCCGGGCGCTCCCAGCGCCATTGCCACAGCCATCGAAGGATACCCGATGGCAAAGCGCGGCGAAGCCGGAGAGGCGATTGGACTGACGACGGTAATGTCTGTCATCGGGGGCTTTATCGGCATCGCAGCTCTCGCCACGCTTGCCCCGGTGATCTCATCCTTCGCAATTTTGTTTAATTCACGTGATTACCTGCTACTCGGGTTGATCGGTATTTTACTGGTCGGCACACTGTCGGGTGAGAGCTTCGCCAAAGGCGTGTTCGCCGGTGCGCTTGGTGTACTGATTGGTATGATCGGTCTCGACCCGATGACTGCTGAAGGCCGCTTCACGTTTGGCAACGTATCGTTGATGGGTGGTATTCCATATGTGGCCGCAATGATCGGTTTTTTCGGAGTCGCCGAAGCACTGGTGCAGCTTCATCAACTGGATGTTGCGGTCGTCA
Source organism: uncultured Granulosicoccaceae bacterium (assembly GCA_938003855.1). Taxonomy (GTDB): domain Bacteria; phylum Pseudomonadota; class Gammaproteobacteria; order Granulosicoccales; family Granulosicoccaceae. The sequence goes on from CALKXD010000089.1 coordinate 23,067, forward strand.
GGCAAAAAGTTGATCGCATTGTTCCAAAGCTGCACGACGTAAAGCGCTACCTCGGCCTGGCACTCCGCGCTTCAGGGATAGGCACTATCATTGGGGCGCTGCCCGGCACCGGTGGCGACATAGCCGCCTTGCTCGCCTATGATCACGCCAGGCATTCCACTAAAGACCCTGATGTGCCTTTTGGAAAAGGTTGTAAGGAAGGTCTGGTGGCACCGGAGGCTGCCAACAATGCCGCCGTTGGCGGTGCCTATATCCCCATGCTGACACTCGGGATACCCGGTGATGCTGTCACGGCGGTGATCATTGGTGCTTTGTTTATACACGGGCTTAAACCCGGACCGCTGTTGCTGGTGGAAACCCCACACTTGTTCTGGTTTATAGTTGGCGCGTTGCTGCTCGCAAATAGCTGCCTGCTGGTTTTCGGCTTAACAGGGATTCGAATCTTCAGCAAAATTGTCGAGTGCCCTAAAGGCGTTCTGATCCCGCTTATCATTGTGCTTTCCGCCGTCGGTACCTACGCGATTCAGAATAACCCTGTGCACATCTACTGGATGCTGCTATTTGGCGTAATCGGCTACTTCATGAAAATGTATGGTTATCAGGTGGGGCCGGTGATCCTTGGGGTGATTCTCGGCCCGATGATGGATTCAAACTATCGACGGGCAATGCTTGGCGCTCGTGGTGATGTAAGCACGTTCTTATGGAATTTTGTTTCTCATCCGATCTCATTTATCCTGTCGCTCGCACTGATTATAATGCTGCTGTCACAAACCCCGCTGCTGCGATGGTTTCACCACTGGCGCAGCTCAGATCACCAGCGCGGCATTTAAAACGAGGCAGCTTCTAAATTGATATCGTTTTTTTTAGCAGGGTGATCACCGCAATCGGCTGTGACAGTTCATCACTACACAGGCTCCGTTACCAACAGCATGAGGGACTGAGGCAACTCTATCGAGCCCGTGATAAACCTTTTCTCAACTGCACGCTATCTGACAAACCGCACACTCTTACCAGACGGTGACGCGATGCAGTCACTTCTGTACACTGATAGCAACCTTCAGTCAAAATCGAACAACCATTCGCGTTATTGACTGAAAATCAAATATTAATAAGAAATCCGGTCTTCCTTACCCAGAGAGACCGCGGGCTAACATCCCGCAACGCGCACCAGACAAACAACCATTGAATGCATAGTGCGTGCATTGCCAAAACACAACTGAACTTACCTATTCTTACGGGGGATAAAACATGGAATCCAGAGCAGCAATTGCAGTTAAGGCCGGTCAACCACTGGAGGTTGGAACTGTCGACGTACAGGGCCCGAGAGCTGGCGAGTGCCTGGTCGAGATCAAAGCAACCGGTATCTGTCACACGGACGAATTCACCTTGTCCGGCGCTGACCCCGAGGGCATTTTTCCGGCAATACTGGGTCACGAAGGTGCCGGTGTTGTGGTGGAAGTCGGCCCGGGTGTGACCAGCCTGAAAAAAGGCGACCATGTTATTCCACTGTACACACCGGAATGCCGCACCTGCGACTACTGCACGTCGGGCAAGACAAACCTGTGTCAGCAGATCCGGGAGACTCAAGGCCAGGGCGTAATGCCCGACAGCACCAGTCGCTTTTCACGCGGCGATGACAAAATCTTCCATTACATGGGCACCTCCACCTTCTCAAACTTCACCGTCGTGCCAGAAATCGCGCTGGCTAAGGTTCGTGAAGATGCACCGTTCGATAAAATCTGCTACATCGGCTGCGGTGTCACCACGGGTATCGGCGCGGTGATCAACACCGCTCAAGTCAAACCTGGTGACAACGTGGTGATTTTCGGTCTCGGTGGCATTGGCTTAAACGTCATCCAGGGCGCACGTCTGGCAGGTGCCAACATGATTGTCGGCGTCGACCTGAACCCGGCTCGCAAGGAAATGGCCGAGCGCTTCGGCATGACGCACTTCGTCAATCCCTCAGAAGTCGAAGACGAGCTGGTCCCCTACCTGGTCAATCTGACTAAAGGCGGCGCGGATTACTCTTTCGAGTGCATCGGTAACGTTGACGTCATGCGCCAGGCACTGGAGTGCTGCCACAAGGGCTGGGGTACCTCCATTATTATCGGTGTCGCACCAGCGGGTGCCGAAATATCTACCCGCCCCTTCCAGCTGGTGACCGGCCGCAACTGGCGCGGTACAGCATTCGGCGGTGCCAAAGGACGCACGGATGTACCGAAAATTGTTGATTGGTACATGGACGGCAAAATTGAAATCGATCCGCTGATCACCCACACCATGGGTCTGGACGACATCAACACCGCTTTTGACCTGATGCACAAGGGCGAATCTATTCGTTCGGTGGTGATGTTCTAGGGGCGGGATAAAAACAGTACTAGCCGACACTCATTGCGTTGCTTGTCGGCTGCCTGTTTGACTTCTGTTTGTTGCCTGGCTTACCGGGCAACAAACAGTACCGCCTATCTTGTCGACCCATCGCCTGCTGCTGCACCGGGTCAAATCAACCGGCGACTGATACATTGTTCTGTTCAGTGTACGCTACCCGCGTTTGTCTATCACAGCCGACGGCATACCTGCCCAGTAGGCGAGCTCTTGTCAGCGTAGATTGCTACTACACCGCAGGGGTTGGTCTTTGTGCAACAAGGTTTTTACCCAACACCTTACGGATAGAACCGACCGCATCGCCTACTCTAGCGGGAAAACTTTGCTGCTCGCCGACATCCATCGGCAGAAATTCACCGGCATCGAACTGCTCATACCCGAAACCACTGTCCGGCGCTGGCTGCTCAGCGGGATCCTCTGTCACCTCGATACCACCAATCCGCATCAGAGCGCCACGCAACGATTGAACTCTCACGTCACGCGCCGGGCGATCCTCGGCCGCCGGATGCATGGCCTTATACCGTGCAATCTGCTCCTGCGCTGCGCGAAGATCGTTATCCTGTTGACTGATCCGGTCGCGAAGATGCCCAACCAGTTTGCGTTGCATGCGTACACGTCTGGCTTCTCGATCTGCGGCATTTTTGGCCTCTGCAACCCGGGTTTCCAGCACCTCTACCCGGCTTTGCAGACGTGCCACCAGGCGCTGGTACTCTTCACTGGTTAATAAGCAGGGTCTGGCGTTGGTCACCTTGTTAATTCTCTGGTTACCGGCGCAAGCCATAGGCTCCCCGGCTTTATTTTCTGGCAGAAATTCCAGTACTGCATCTCCCGACCCGGTCGGGCGTTCGCTACAGTCATTTGGATTAGTTTCCATGATGAAGTGCCCTTTAAATAGAGTTCCACAGTCTCGCAAGCCGGCCTGAAGTCCTTCTTAGGGCAACCTGCGGCGTCGTAAGAAAACGCATCACAACGCTTCAAAAATGAAACAACAACACATCACACTGCTAAATACGGAATATCGCTGACGCGTATTTCACACTGACCCACAACTTATAAGCAGTTTCGCCTCGAATCACAACCGCAAACCAACCGAAAGTGCACTGTCGGCAACGATGAATTGCCTATTCAAAGAACACGCTCACAGAACCCAAAGATCCATAGTCGGCTGTGATGGTGGTTTGGTGTGCCGTCTCAACCGGCCGGATAAACGAACCGGATATAACAACCTGTCCGGCAGTGATTGCCTGATCATACTGCGCCAACCGGTTCGCCAGCCAGACTATCCCCTGAGCCGGGTGATTCAGCACTCCGGCACCCAGACCGGTTTCTTCAACTTGTGCGTTGCGGGATACAATCGCACCCACCCATCGTAAGTCGATATCCGTAGGCTTTCTTGGAAACCCTCCCAGCACAATTCCGGCGTTGGCAGCGTTATCGGCAATGGTATCAACGACGGTTCTGATACTGCCGGACTCCGGATCGCGGCGCACGATGCGGGTATCGAGAATCTCCAGTGCCGGACAGATGTAGTCGGTGGCGTTGAGCACGTCGAAAAGCGTCACGTTCTTATTCGGCAGATCGTCTTTGAATATAAAAGCGATCTCCGCTTCCACACGCGGCTGAATAAAGCGCGTGGCCGGCACGGTACCGCCATTCTCAAAAAACATGTCATCGAACAGCACCCCGGAGTCGGGGATATCGATATTTAGTGCCTGCTGCATGGCACGCGACGTCAGACCGATTTTCCAGCCCTTGACCGTCGCCCCCTGTTTGACCTTGTGATCGACCAGCGCGCTCTGTACCGAGTAGGCATCGTCCATGGTCATATCCGGGTACTGCCCGGACAGCAAGGCGATTTGAACACGGTTTTTTTCAGCCTCGTACAAACGGCTCGCGGCATCCGTTAATTGCTGAGCGTTCACGATGGAGATCCTTCCTCGTCGACCACTGTATTACTCAGCGATCCTATGCCTTCGGCCGAGACCTCTACCACATCCCCCGGCACCAGCCACTTCGGTGGATCAAAGCGGGCACCGGCGCCGGTGGGTGTGCCGGTAACGATGATGTCACCGGGGACCAGCGTGGTAAAGGTCGAGATGTAATTGATCAGATAACGGAAATCAAACATCATGCGACCGGTTCGATCATCCTGCCGCAGCTCGCCGTTGACGGTCGTTGTCAGGCGGATATCGGCAATCTGGTCCTCCGACTGATAGGGCACCAGCCATGGGCCAATCGATCCGCTGGAATCAAAATTCTTGCCCTGAGTGACATTAAACTTCGCATGGCGCAGCCAGTCTCGCAGACAGGCCTCGTTACACAGCGTCACCGCAGCGATATGCTCCAGCGCCGTGTCGCGAGGGATGTGCCGCCCGGCTTTACCGATAACCAGAACCACTTCGCCTTCATAATCAAATTGAGTAGAGGCCGCTGCCCTGACGATACCTTGCCCGTGGCCGACGAAGGATCGGGCAAAACGCGGGAACAATGACGGATACGGGGGCGCTTCCTGTCCGTCTTTATATTCCTCGTTGCGGGCCGGGTAATTCACGCCCACGCAGAGAATTTTTTCAGGCCGGGTTACCGGGATGCAAAATTCAATTTCATCAACGCCGAAATCGGCAGACAGCCCCCCGGCATCGTCGGCCAGTTTATTCAGGCTGCCCTGCTCTATGACCTGCAGCAGACTATCCCATTTAGACGCATAGCGCGCAGAGAGATCAACCACGCCATCGTCGTGGATAAGACCGTATTTTAAAACGCCCTGATGATTAAAGCTCGCAAATTTTGCGTGTGTCAATGTGCTCTCCGAGCGTAGTTACTGATTAAGAAAAAAAAGTGTGCCCGACGACGTCAGGGGCAGTTTGTCGTAGTGGCTGTCAGGCCGGTCTTAAACGCGGGTGAATCGCATTGCGCTTCCAGCTTAGCGCGGCGTTGATCTCACGAATTTCAAACGACAAGGCAAAGTGAGGTGCAGCCAGCTGTGCGGCTAAGAATTCCTCGAGCATACTGAATATGGCATCGCCGATGCTTTTTTTGTCGGCGTCTGCCCGCCCCTCGCCCAAGCGCAACGATAGATCAATGAAACTGTTCTCGGGCAGATCATCAGCGACAGTGTATACCTCGCAGCGCACACCTCGGACACGCACTGCACCAACTTCAAAAAAACCGGTGGCCAGCGCTGTCGCGAGAATTTTCTCACTCATCGCTTTCAGGTCAACCTGCCCTTCAAGATTTGCCGAATATTCAAAACTAAAATGTGGAATGACCGTACTCCTGCTAAACCGTTGAAGAAATTGTTAACCCGCACAGTGTCATCACAGTATGCCGCATGATTCACCCTACCATCATCCACCGCAACCAACCCGGGGACGAGCTAATTGATCATCGCTGAAAGCTTGCCGCTTGCAGAAAACTGCACGGGCTTAAACACCACCAGCCGATTGCCGGTAGCGCCAGTGCCGGTTCTCTGTTCAGGAACGCAAATAATGTATCGCAATCGATCATTTTGTGCCATAAAACGGCACCGGTCAGCAGGTTGCTCGCACGCACCAACCAGCTGCGCCGATAAAAACCGTACCGCACCGGAACCCTAATGAATTTCTGGCGAACCATTGCCTACAATTTTCTGCTGTTTATGCTGTCACCGCTACTGCTCGCTCACACGGTTCGGCAAAGCGTCGCCCGCAAGGGTGGCCAATCCTTTATTGTGCAGCGCATGGGCTGGCAGATAAATACCGTGACACCAGCCGCCAGCTCGATCTGGCTGCATGCCGCATCGGTCGGCGAGGCACGCGCCGTGATGCCGCTACTGGACGCGCTGCAAAAGCATTTTCATCGCTGCCATTTCACGCTCACCTGCAATACCCCCGAAGCCCTGCAGATTCTGACCCCCTGCCTGACCGAAAAAACGACGTTGCAGTACTGCGCAATCGACTTCCCCGCTGCCACCCGCCAGATGTTCCGGCAGATCAAGCCATCGCTGCTGATTCTGGTCGAGACCGAGCTGTGGCCCAATATGCTGTCAAACGCTGCACACCAACAAGTGCCAGTGGTGGTCATTAACGGACGCTTGAGCGCCAAAACTCTCAAAACACCCGACTTCATTCAGAGTTTTTACCGCGATGCCTTACGCCACGTAACACAGGTACTGGCACGTTCCACCGCAGACGCCGAGGGTTATCAGCAACTCGGCGTGCAGCAATCGAAGATCACCGTTCTCGGTAATCTGAAAAACGCCTATCAAAAGGGCAGTCGTGCCACCAGCCTGCCGGAACTCAACAATCGCCGCTATATATTAGCCGCCTCAACCCATGCCCCCGAAGAAGCACTGTTTGCAAAACTGGCGAGTCAGTCTGACGAGTTGCCGTTGGTGGTCATCGCCCCCCGTCATCCGCAGCGAAGCACCGAAATCCAGCAGATACTGGGTTCTTTCTCAACGGCTGTTCGCAGCCGTGGTGAACCAGTAACCGACACGACACGGTTCTATCTGGCCGACACCACCGGTGAGCTCGACAGTCTGTTTGCCGATGCTGTGGTGGTCTACATGGGCGGCTCGTTGTCGCAGACCGGAGGCCACAACCTGCTTGAACCAGCCGCCTGGGGCAGGCCAATCATCAGCGGGCCACAGCTTTGGAATTTTACCGACGAAAGCGAGCTACTGCTCCGCCACAAAGGCATGCTGGTTGTCAAAGACGCCGATCAACTGGCCGCAGCACTTAGCGATCTTGCAACCAATCCGCAGCGCTGTCAGCAACTGGGGAATGCAGCGCTAAAGGCCGTCTCGGAGCAAAGCCGAGAAACGCTGGACCGCTACCTGGCCGGGATCATCCGGCACCACCCTCAGGAGCGCCCCTGATAGCCGCTCATCAGTGCTGACCAGTCCGCCCTGACGTAACAAAACCCCGAGTGCTTTGCGGCAAACGATTCCAGAGACCGCTTCAAACGTCGAAGGTTTGATACAAAGGCTTCGACGCCAGAGGTGGTAACCCGATGACCACGATCAAAATCGATCAGGTAAGCCTGACCGCTGCCGTCCAGCATAATGTTGCCCGCGTTCAGATCGGCGTGGAAAACGCCTCTGTCGTGAAAATTCCGCACCACCCGCCCGACAGCGCCCCACTGCTCTGCAGACAACGATTGCGATGACAATATTTCAGCCAGGGTACGGGCATCGGCAATTTTCCGGGTCGCCAGATCACCGCAATACTGAAACCACGAGAGTTGTTCGATCCGCGCCGCAACCGGCACTGGCACCGGCAACCCCTCAGCGTGCAGCTGCAGCAGCAGCTCGAATTCACGCCACATGCGAGTTCGGTTAAGCCCGCTATAGATATAGCGGTCAGCACTCAGATGGCGGATTGCGCCGCCTCTGCGATAATGCCGCACGACCACCGCGTGGCCCTCGAAGTCGCGATAGTGAACTTGTCCACGACCAGTGTTCACCCCCGTAGCGGCAAACTCAGTGGACTGAGCGGGCTGGCTGAACAGCACCGGGTCAGGGCAACTATTCAGTTGACTGCAATAGAGAACCACACTGCTACCGCTGCGCTGAACTTCAACTTCCATAGACGGCTGCATTGCGGTGGACATTGTCACCCACCGCATCCAGGCCACAGGCTGGCCGGTATTTTCTGCCCATTATTGCTTACACATTAAGTAGATGTCATCGGTTGCCACTTACCCGCATGGGAAATTTCCGGCACAGTACACCGGCCGGTGCAATGTTAACAGTGTAGAGACCAGTCGCGAACCCGCTTGTCGTCTGTCGGTTTCACGATCAAGACAACCCCGCTCACTCTGGCTTGTATGCCACTGCCCGCTATGGAAGCCCGCTGCCTCGAATTCGCTACTCGTGAGTATCGGCCTGCGCACCTGTTTGCCGCATTCAGCACGGTGATGCGTTTGAGAAATCAAACGACTACCATGCAGGGACGGAAAACAGGCACGTAAGAAAAAACGCACAGAAACCCAACCGGATACCAGCCACCCATGAAACTGAAAAACCGCTCGCTATCGAAAAGACTCAGACACCCGGTGCGCGAGCTGTTGCTCGATCGCTCCGGCCGTACCGACCTGGTCAGGCTGACCGCAAAGCTCCCGGAGCTTGCAGACTGCGCCGCCAGTATGGAAACCTGCGCCACCTTGCTGCGACCCGCGTACCAGCACTACATTGAGCATGTCTCGAGTGATTTCATGGCAGCGTCGCTGGAATCCTCGGCATTTCTGTACAGCTTTGCACGCGCCACCCAACCGCGCACAATTGTCGATCTAGGTAGCGGATTCAGCTCATTGGTGCTGCGCAAGTATGCCGCTGAAGCCACCAACAATCCGACTGTCTGGTCGGTTGACGATCACGGCGGATGGCTGGAGAAGACCGCTGAGTTTCTGCAACAGCAGGGCTGTCCGTCAGACAATCTTCTGGAGTGGCCTAACACCGCCGCCATCGACGATCTGAAATTTGACCTGATCTTCCACGATATGGGCAACATGACCACCCGCGCCGCTGCCCTGCCCTGGGTCACCGATCACCTGAGTGACCGCGGCTATGTGATCCTCGACGATATGCACAAAGCAGCCTACCGCAAAAAAGCCTCTGCCCATATGGAGCGCACCGGCACAGAGCAATACTCCCTGCGCGCGCTGACGCACGACTTCCTCGGCCGGTTTGCGGTGATGGCAGGTCCGCCAAAGGCCTGACCGGACCGCGTGAATCAATTCACTGCAATGAATCTCCCGCTGCTTACCGCCATACCTTTGTGACAAAAACCTGTGACTGCGAAAAAAAAAGTACTGGTGCTGATTGGTACACGGCCCGAGTGTATCAAACTGGCACCGCTGGTATATGCACTACAGCACGCAGACCAACTCGAGGTCTGCGTGTGCCTGACCTCACAGCACAAGCAAATGTTGCAGCAGGCGCTGGAGTGGTTTCCGCTGCCGGTCGATCACGATCTAGACATCATGACCGACGGCCAGCAACTGCCGGCACTCTACAGTCGGTTGCTGACAGGCATCAACGACGTTATTGATCACGAAAAGCCCGATATGGTTGTTGTTCAGGGAGACACCACCACCGCGCTGGCCGGTGCCACAGCCGCCTTCATGCACGACCTGATCGCCGTTCACCTGGAGGCCGGTCTGCGTACCTATAATCGCCGCTCGCCATGGCCGGAAGAAACCAACCGGGCCGTTATCAGCCGGCTGGCACTGATACATCTGGCACCGACTCAGCAAAATGCTGACGTGCTGGTGAGTGAAAACGTCGATGGCATCGTTGAGGTGGTCGGCAACACCGTGATCGATGCCTTGCTTGATGTCAGAGACCGGATCAACCAGAACCCCGCAATCCAGCAGAATATAGAAGCCAGCTTCAAAGACTACGACCTGGACGCCCGACACGATAAATTTATACTCGTCACCGGTCACCGCCGTGAAAGCTTCGGTGAAGGCATGCAGGATATCTGCACGGCGCTGGTCGCCATTGCAGACGCCCACCCAACGCTCAAGATTGTCTATGCGGTGCACCTGAATCCGCAAGTGCATCAGGTGGTGCACCAGCGACTCGGCAGCCACAATCGCATTATCCTGATGCCACCGCAGGACTATGGCACTTTTGTTTACCTGATGGACAAGAGCCACCTTATCCTCAGCGACAGCGGCGGCATTCAGGAAGAAGCACCGTCGTTAAACAAGCCGGTACTGGTCATGCGCGAGACCACTGAACGCAAAGAAGCCGTAGATAGCGGAGCGGTGAGGCTGGTGGGAACAAAAGCCACCACCATCATAGATGCAACCAATACCCTGCTGCATGACGACAGCGCCTACCAGCGCATGGCAGATGTCGAAAACCCGTTTGGCGATGGCCACAGCAGCCAGCGAGTAGCCACTCTGCTGTATCGACATGCACACGACAATACCTTGCTGCACTAACTACTCAAACCCGGCCACCAGACCCGACAGCAGATGCCTTACTCACGATCAATCACCGGCGAATAACACGCGATGAGTTCAACAGACAACAAGCGCCGCAGCCGCCCGGCCCGAAGCCCGGGAGCGGCAATAAAATGGTGGTGGAATACCCGCATACGGTCATGGTGGACGGTGCGCCTGCCAGCGCGCAGACAACAGCAACAAGACGCGGCACGCAAAATTCGTTTTGAGCACAACGCCACCGAGCTTGCACCGCCCACCGTCGATACAACCACGGCTATTCTCACCGTCTATAAACGCTCTGAGTTTCTAGCCGCGCAAATAGAAGCATTAAAAAATCAGACACACCCACCAGCAGAAATCTGGGTGTGGACCAATAGCAGCGACACGCTACCCACCGACTTCTCCGACCAGGTCGACCGGGTGATTGTGTCCAACACCAACTGGAAATTCTGGGGCCGGTTTGCCATTGCAAATCTGGCGCGCACGTCCTACCTGTGCATTCTGGACGACGACACCCTGCCCGAGCCCCGCTGGCTGGAGAACTGCATTGCCACCTATCACTCCGGTGTGCAAGGCATACTGGGCGGATCAGGGGTTATTCTGCCCGAGTCCGGCGGTTACTCATCGAAGCACAAGGTCGGCTGGAACGGCAACCACTACGACCACGCCGTAGAAGTCGATCTGGTTGGTCACGCCTGGTTTTTCCGCAAAGAGTACCTGCACTATATGTGGATGGAGCAACCGCACTCATGGGAAAACGGTGAAGACATTCACTTCAGCTATATGGCGCTCAAACACGGAGGCCTGAGTACCTGGGTCCCACCGCACCCCGACCACCGGCAAGCGCTGTGGAGTTGCCGGCCGGACTTCGGCAAAACGGTTGGCAGAACCAAAGCCGCCACCCACAAAAGCAGCGGGCATCACAATGTCAGGGACGATATTGTCGACACCTATCGTCGCGACGGATGGCAGCTGGTCAGCCAGAGACAAGCAAAGCCCGTCACCACAGAGACTGCCGATGGCCATTAACTGGAGGCGGCTGATCGGCCGGGCCACAGCACGCTATGAGGTAGACAACCCGGCGGATAAAAACTTTACCGACGAACTAGCGCAATTCAATGCACGACTTAAGCGCCACGAAGATTTCGCACTGGTACGCTTTGGTGACGGCGAGATGGTCATCATCAACGGCGAGGCCATAGATTTGTCGGGAAAGTTCAACGGCGAGCACCAATATATACCCGGCGATACGCGACACGAGCAGCAACGCACTTTACTGCACAACTCGCTAACATGGCAGGCAGCACATTATTTTGTCGGCATTGCCTGCCCCTGCTGTGTGGGCACACCGGCCTTTCTTGCGCTCAAGGGGCAATCACAACAACCCGAAGCTCAGCTGACCTGGGCAAACCTGTTTGTTAACTCGAACTTTTCACCTTTTATGTCTGACACTGTCGCCGCACTGAGTGATCGCCATGTCAATATGATATGCCATCAGAAAGCAGACATCAGCCAGTTACCGTTTACTGTCAGCACTTCATTTAGAAGCGGGCCTAACTCGTGGCTTAACGATCACCCGCGATTGCTCGATGAAATATCCAGCTACATAGACAATAACAACAGCCGCAATGAAGTCTTTCTTTTCTGTGCCGGCGTGCTGTCCAACATACTTGTTCACCAACTCAGTGAACGCTACCCGAACAATACTTATATCGACATCGGCTCCGTGTTTGATCGCATCATGAACCTTGGAAAAACACGGCGATACCTGCGTAACGGACGCTCACTGCGTCAGACCTGTGTCTGGATATAGTCCCCTGGTTAACGAGACTACTATGAGTTCCACCGAATTACTGCCCAGCGGTATTCCAGATACCACCGAGTACCAGCGCGCGCTTGCGCTTCCTGCCTTTAAATCCCTGAAATCATTCTCGGATAACTTTCTGCAGACTAACAACACCTCACTGGGAGAATACTCAAAAAAATGGGTGCAGGACCCGCTGTACCAGTGGTCGCGTCAGTGGGAGTATCACTACGTGCACAACCGCTTGCAACCATTGTTGTCGACGGGCGGCGGCACTGTTCTGGACGCTGGTGCAGGCTTTACCTTTTTTCCCTACTACCTCACGGCGAATTTCAACGACTGCAATATTTACTGCTGCGACTACGACCCGATGCTGGAAACTCTCTACAAGCAGGCCAATGATAAAACCGGCGCCGCTATAAAATTCGACGTTGCCGACATGAAGCAACTCGCCTACGACGATAATTTTTTTGACACCGCCTATTGTGTCTCTGTGCTGGAGCACACCGACGACTACGATAAAATTATCGATGAGTTTTATCGGGTACTGAAACCCGGTGGCAGGCTGATCATAACGTTTGATCTGTCGATTGACGGCCAGAGAGATATCAGCCGCGAGCGCGGTGAGGGATTGTTAAAATCACTCACCCGGCAATTTACCAGTGACACCGACACAACCACAGCACTCTCTGTAGCCATGGACTCACCAGAGTCCTTTACAACGCTACACGCCGAGAAAATCGACCCTGCGCTGCTGCCGTGGAAACCCCGTTCAGCAATCAGAAAAACTGCCCAGAAGCTGATCGGTAAAAACTGGCCACCGCCACTGACGTTTTATTGCATTTGCCTGAGCAAGCCATAAACGCATTTTGCATTACCGCCACTAACCAGCGGGTGCTATCGCCCTAACCACTACCGATTTTGGCCGTGATTAAGCACTATTTATAGTGTTTGGCACATCAGGGACGTTACCAGTCTGACAACGGAGAGCCACTTTCCTGGGTGGCCTCTGTCGCAAGATTCAGCACTGGCTGGCCTGTAGCACAGGTCAGCCGGTCAGCCCTAACAGACGCGCGGCATTGCCTTTGATGATGTCGGGTCTTATTTCATCTTTTATGTTTATTTTGTCGAAATCTGCCAGCCAGCGTTCCGGTGTGATCATCGGCCAGTCAGAGCCGAACAGTACTTTTTTCTTTAAAATAGAATTGCAGTATCTGACCAGAATCTCAGGGAAATACTTCGGCGACCAGCCGCTCAAGTCAATATACACATTGGGCTTGTGCTGAGCCACCGCCAGCGCTTCTTCCTGCCAGGGAAAAGACGGATGCGCCATTATTATTTTCAGATCCGGAAAATCAACGGCCACATCATCCAGGCACATCGGGTTTGAATACTTCAGGCGCATACCGTTGCCACCCGGCATACCAGACCCGACGCCGGTCTGGCCGGTGTGAAACAAACCAATACAACCGTTTTCTTCAAGTACTTCATACAGCGGATACGCCATCCGATCATTGGGGTAAAACCCCTGAAACGTCGGGTGAAACTTAAACCCCCTGATGCCGAAATCCTGAATCAAGCGACGGGCTTCACGCACTCCCATTTTGCCTTTGTGCGGGTCAATAGAGGCGAATGGAATCAGCACATCGCTGTTTTCAGCAGCAATTGCTGCGACTTCTTCATTCGCATAGCGGCGGTAACCGGTCTCTCTCTCGGCATCTACCGGGAAGATAACTGCCGCGATATTCTGCTCACGATAATGGGCCGCAGTCTGCTCGATGGTAGGTGGGTGATCCCACGGCGCACGAAAATATTTCGCCATGGTTGATTGAAGATCGTCGTAACCATCGTCCGCATGACAACCACAGGGCTCTTCGGCGTGTGTATGAATATCGATAGCACGCACTTTATCCAGATCAATCATGTTTCTTCTCTAGTAATACTTGAAAACAGCAATACAGCCGGGTCTGTATCATCATACAAACGCTCCAGCAAATGCGCTCTGCACGTTAATACCGCACTGATGTTTAAACTGCCCTTGGCAGTGATTTCAGCATTTTTTACTGACGGCGGCTGCGCCATTACCAGTGCCCGTGCAATGCGGTTTGATGAGCCGGTCGACTCGCCGTAAAGCTGCTGCAACCGTTCACTGATCGCCTGGCAGTAGTCCGACTCAGTAACAACATCCCCGTCAACTGGTGCGATGGACGGTGATGCAAAGATTAGCAGACCCACTTCGTGGTGATCAGCACCGGTGACGACAACATCCTGCACAAGCTCCCGCAGGCAATCCAGAGCACGCACCCTCACTTCAGCGGCCTGCACCCAGGTCCCGGTCAGCAATTTAAAATCTTCCGTGATACGGCCGTCAAAGCGAACGCCGGCAGCCGGGTCAGCGGGATCGACAAAAACAATAGCATCATTGGTGATGAAGTAACCCTCTTCATCAAACGCTTCGGCGTCTTTATCCGGCGCCCTGAAGTACGATGAAATCACATTAGGGCCGCGTACGCGGATCTCGAATCGCTCACCCTGCCAGGGGATAAGTTTTACGTCCAACTCAGGCACCGGCACACCGATCATGCCCGTGGCAGCGCCCCCTTGGTGATGAATCAGACACGCCGGTGCGGTTTCCGTCAGCCCCCAGCTGGAAGTCATCATCGGCACTTTTCCGGAGACCTCTTTCGACATTCTCTCCAGCGCTTCCCACAGATCAGCCGGCAGTGAAGCGCCGGCATAGAAAATTAAATCCAGGTCTGCAAAAAAACGCTGTCGCAGTGATTTATCGTGCCGGAACGCATCGACCAGCAAACTGTAGGCAATCGGTACATTAAAGCTCAGAGTACCGGCGTGCATTGCTAGATTTTCCAGTGTTCTGTCGAACAGACCTTTCACCGGCTTGCCATCATCCAGAATCAGGGTACCGCCATTGGCCAGAATAATATTGAAGTTGGAATTACCGGCAAATACATGATTCCACGGCAGCCAGTCAACAATCACCGGCGGTCGCGCCCCCAGCATCGGCATGCAGGCCAGATACTGAGCCTGGTTTACCGTCATCATGCGCTGAGACTGCGGAACTCCCTTGGGGTTACCCGTCGACCCCGACGTAAAAAGTATTTTGGCCAGCGTCTCAGGTTGCACCCGATCACTTGCAGCGGCAAGTGAATCATCAGCCGCGCCTTTCTGGAAGTCTGAAAACGCACACGCACCCTGCGGTACATTTTCAGACACAAGTTTTACCACAGAGCGCAAGGACTCCCGATCAAGCGCCTGAGCAAACTTCGCCCCGTCATGCGCATAAACAAGTGCCGGTTTAATTTTTCTGACGCAATAATCCAGCCGCGCGCCGGCATCAGGAATTAACGAGTACTGCTCTGCCAGCGGCGCAATCGGCACACCGATGTAGAGCGCTGCAAGCATTAGGATGCCATGATCAATACCCGCGCCAGAAAGGATAACCAGCGGAGTGTCAGGTCCCATGCCACGCGACAGCAGCGTTGCCGCTACGGCCCGCACCTGCTGGAGCGTTTCGGCATAGCTTATCTCGCGCCATCCCGGCCCGGAGCGTTCCATTAAAAAGATCCGATCCGGCGCTTCTTGCGCCCACTGGTGCAACCACTCACTGGTATGCCTGGCAACAGGCCCTATCGGCAGTTTGGAGGTTAAAATCAAGCTGCCGTCGTCGCACACCGATTTTGACACCTGGTGCTTGATGTAATTATCCGATGCCATTGCAGTTTTTTCCTCCAGATCCAGCAGTCACATTAAACTATCGCAAAGACCTGAAGCGATTGTGAGATGCAGCCACATTAAGGACTTCTATTCACCGATAACACTCTACTAACTGTTTGCAGAAAACGGTTACAGCGGTCAACAGTGATCAGCCCCCTAAACACGTCTTAGTCGTTGCAACAGAGTTGCCGGTATATTCCCCGGGGCTATAAAATCAAAACACCGGGAGTGCCGGCGATGGCATCGGTAATCCCCTCACTCACACTTCAGCCAGATCACCCTTGTCTTCCAGCCACGACTTGCGATCTGACGAACGCTTCTTCGCCAGCAGCATATCCATAATTTTATTGGTGGCGTCGTAGTCATCGACGGTCAGGCAGATCAGCCGCCGGGTGTCCGGTGCCATACTGGTTTCACGCAGTTGGATCGGGTTCATTTCACCCAGCCCTTTAAAGCGGGTGACGGTTACCTTGCCCTTGAGTTTTTTGTCTTTTTCGATCCGAGCCAGTTCTCGCTCTTTTTCGCCCTCGTCGAGCGCATAGACTTTTTCCTTGCCGATATCAATGCGGAACAATGGCGGCATCGCGACATAGACATGCCTGGCCAGTACCAGCGCCCGGAAATGACGCACAAACAATGCACACAATAGTGTTGCGATGTGAGCGCCGTCGGAGTCGGCGTCAGCCAGGATACATACTTTGCCGTAACGCAAACCGCTGAGATCGGAAGAGCCGGGGTCAATGCCTATCGCTATAGAAATATCGTGTACTTCCTGCGAACCCAACAATTGGTCGGGGCCGACTTCCCAGGTGTTCAGTATTTTCCCGCGCAGCGGCATGATGGCCTGAAAATCCCGTGACCGTGCCTGCTTGGCAGATCCACCAGCCGAGTCTCCTTCCACCAGAAACAATTCTGTTCGACTGAGATCAGTAGAGACACAGTCTGCAAGCTTGCCCGGCAACGCCGGTCCGCTGGAAATTTTCTTGCGCACCACTTTCTTGCCTGCACGCATGCGCTGCGTCGCAGCGGCTATCGCCAGTTGCGCTATCTGGTCGCCGGTTTCAGGGTGCTGATTCAGCCAGTGCGCAAAGTTGTCTTTGACCGTGCTGGAGACAAACGCCACGCAGTCACGGCTGGATAACCGCTCCTTGGTCTGACCGGCAAACTGCGGATCGGCCATTTTCACCGACAGCACAAAGCTGATTCGCTCCCAGGTGTCTTCGGGCGTTAACTTAACCCCACGCGGCAGCAAATTTCGAAACTCGCAAAAGTCACGAATCGCGTCACTGACACCGGTACGCAACCCGTTAACGTGCGTGCCACCCTGTGCGGTAGGCACCAGGTTGACATAGCTTTCCTGTACCGCGTCGCCGCCATCCGGCAACCACAGCAGTGCCCAATCTACCGCTTCATTTTTTTCCGTGCGCGACCCGACAAACGGCGTGGCCGGCATGCAGGTGAACCCTTTTATCGCTTCTGCCAGGTAATCCTGCAAGCCGTCCTGGTAGCACCACTCCAGTTTTTCGTTGGTTTCTTCAATGTGCAGCCGCACGCGCAGTCCGCTGCACAAAACCGCCTTGGCGCGCAACACATGCTTGAGACGCGGGATGGAGTATTTTTCACTGTCGAAATATTTTTTATCAGCCCAGAAGCGTAACGTGGTGCCGGTGTTGCGTTGCCCCACTTTGCCAACGACCTTCAGTGGATCAGCCTTGTTGCCGCCTTTGAAGCTTGCCATGTATTCTTTGCCGTCGCGTCGAATTTTCACTTCGAGCTTTTTCGACAAGGCATTTACCACCGATACCCCAACCCCGTGCAGGCCACCGGAAAACTGGTAACCACCGGCATCGGAGAACTTACCACCGGCGTGCAGAGTACATAGAATCACTTCGACCCCCGGCAATTTAAGCTTGGGGTGTTTATCGACCGGCATGCCGCGTCCGTCGTCAGTGACTTGCAACGAACCGTCTTTGTACAGCACAACGGCTATTTCACTGGCATGCCCGGCAATCGCCTCGTCAACGCTGTTGTCGATAACTTCCTGAGCCAGGTGATTGGGTCGGGTGGTGTCGGTGTACATCCCGGGACGCTTGCGCACCGGATCGAGTCCGCTTAAGACTTCTATCGATGCGGCATCGTATTTCGCAGCCATAAATTCTTCTGTGTTGAGTTGCACCTGGATTCTGCGCGGTGGAATTCCGCGTGGCGGGATCTGCCTTGGCGAGGACGATTTTTGATCAGCTAAAGGTGTACAGCGGTGCTAGCGCGGCATACAGTGATCACAAAAACGCACCGTCACGGCGAGTTCCCGGACCGGCGCCCAGGTTGGCGTGGGCTAAGCAGGGCATGGTAACCGAACTGCCGCCGTTCGTCAGTCCGCAAACCGTTAATAGCATATTGCAACTCAGGCAATTTAGGCTGTTTTCACCACCATAGCCCGGCAAATGACGCATTCAGACGGCTTATCAAACCGGCTTTGGACCACGCAATGATGCTGTTGACCTCGAAGCGATAGCTTTACCGGCCGGTTCCCTTGATAATACGGCCGCGTTCCCTCACATTCCCTTATTGACTTTTATTTCCACGGAATCCCATGGCTGAATCACCCTACATCATTGATGTAACGAAGGAAAATTTTGAAAGCGTCATTCTGCAAGGCTCAATGCAGACACCGGTACTGATTGATTTCTGGGCCGATTGGTGCGAACCCTGTAAAACACTGATGCCGATACTGGCGAAGCTTGCAGAAGAGTACCAGGGCGGCTTTATCCTCGCCAAAATCGACACGGAAGCCGAGCAGGAAATCGCCCAGCAGCTGGGTATCCGCAGCCTGCCCACGGTAAAGCTGATCGTCAACGGTGCTGCAGTGGACGAATTCAGCGGCGCACTGCCTGAATCTGATGTGCGCACATTCCTTGAAAAGCACATCGGGCCACCGGTCGCGGCCGAGCCTGTCGACGACGACCCTGTGGTAGTCGCTGGCAGTCTGCACGCCGCCGGCAATACCGACGCTGCTGTCGCACTGCTTCGCGAGGCACAGGCGCAGTCACCGGAAAACGGCGACATTGCCACGGCTCTCGGTCAGATGTGCGTTGCCAGTGGCCTGTTTGATGATGCTCGTCAATGCTTGTCGATCCTCAGCGACGAAGACGCCAAAAAACCCGAAGCCGGCAAATTGCGTGGACTGATTTCGTTGTCGGATGCTGACGACGCCAGCAGCGACGAGGCCACCGTGGCCAGCGCACTTGCGCAAAACCCGGAGGACAGCAAAGCAGCCTACCAGTTGGGTATCAAGCAAGCCCTGCGCGGCGATTTCGACACCGCCGTCGACACGCTGCTGAAACTAATGATGCGCGATCGTGAATTCGGTGACGACGGTGCACGCAAGGCCGTTCTGTCTATTTTCGACACCATGGTCGGCGACCCGCAAGTGGGTGTGTTGCGCCGCAAGATGTTTAACATGCTGCACTGATACACCCGGGTCCAGCACATGGCCGGTGATGCTGCCTTCAGTGATGGCAGCATCACCTATCCGGTAACCGTTTTAAAAAAAAGCTCTCCCTTCACGACACGCCTCAGGTTGCTCTGCCGCCGGCGACAGGTCGGGTGCTTTTGCTCTCCGATCCAATCTGCTGCCGCTTCCGGTCAGCTGCCCCATTGCGCAACCACCTGTTTTACCGTCCGCTTGAAGCCATCTTCGTAACGCAGCGAAAATTCCTCCCAGGTACACATGGTGGTGCGGTCGGTGATGATATCGGTAAACAGCACTCCGTTGAGGTGATCGTCTTCGTGCTGAAAAGTGCCGGCTGAAATACCTTTCACTTCAAAGTCTACCGGCTGCGCTTCGCGGTCGTAGCCTTCAACGCGAATATGCGGACATCGATGTACCAGCCCGCGCAGGTTGGGAATCGACAGGCACCCTTCAAAGTTCTCGAAGCGCTGCTCGCTTAAAAAAGTGATCCTGGGGTTGATCATTACTGTCAACGGATAGGACGGCTTGTACGGATAACGCGGATTGTTGCCCACCTCAACAACGAAGATCCGCCAGGTATTGTCGACCTGATTGGCGGCGATCCCTGCCCCTTTGGCTTCGCGCTTGGTGGCAATCAGCTGATCGATGAAGGTCTGCACCTGCTGGCTTTTAATCTGATCGACCGGCACCTCACTGCCAACTTCCCTGAGCGTCGGGTGGCCGATGTCTATTATTTTTAATGTGGTCATTGTTGCTTCCGTAAGGTGGTGCGTAGGGTTAAGCGTATCAGGACACGGGAGGATCTTCGGGACCAATCCATAAAAACGGGTTATAGGCGACCTCCCACAGGTGGCCATCCGGGTCGGTAAAATAGCCCGAGTACCCGCCCCACACTGTCGCTGCCGGTTGTCGGGTGACCACCGCCCCTGCAGACGCAGCAGCAGCGACAATCGAGTCAACTCCGGCCTGTGTGCTGACATTATGTGCCAGCGCTACCGGTGCGGCTGCCACCCGGCCCGACGTCCGATCAGCGGCAAACTCAACACCGGCCTCGGCTGCCATTGTGTGCCGCGAGCACAACCCCAGCCAACTGCCATTCAGGTTAAAAAAAGCCACTTCCGGCGGTGATTGCAGGCGTGGTAAACCCAACCCCTGTTGGTAGAATGCTATCGATCGCTGCAAATCGCTGACCGCGAGACTGACCATACTGATCCTGGGCTGCACGCTATAATCTCCAGATCCGCCGGGCTTATGAGATGATACCGTGTCAGCTACCAGGAAAGAACGCTAACGTGACTAAAGAACTATTTCGCGAAGATGCTTACATCAAGCAATGCCAGGCGGTCGTTACCGCTGTGGATGATCGCGGTATCCAGGTTGACCAGTCGGTGTTTTACCCGAATGGCGGGGGCCAGCCCGGTGACACCGGCAGCTGTGTCTGCGCTGACGGTACAGTCATACCGATTCTGGATACGATAAAAGATCGCGAATCCGGTGATCAGATTCACTGCACTGACGCTGCCACACCGCTAGCCCTGCAGGTCGGTGATACCGTTGAACTGACCCTCGACTGGCAGCGGCGCTACCAGCTAATGCGCATGCACAGTTGCCTGCATATGCTGTGCGCGACAATACCGGCCCAGGTAACCGGCGGCAGCATTCAGGAGCAGCGCGGCAGACTGGACTTCAATCTACCGGACACCATCGACAAGGAAAAAGTCACCGACGATCTCAACCGCTTGATCACCTCTAACGCGGCGATGACAATGCGCTGGATCAGTGACGCCGAACTGGAAGCCAATCCCGGCCTGGTGCGCACCATGTCTGCACCGCCGCCAATGGGCAGCGGTCATGTCAGGCTGGTCGAGTTCGAGGGTATTGACTTGCAGCCCTGCGGTGGCACGCATGTCGCCAATACCGCTGAAATAGGCAAAGTGCGCGTGCAAAAAGTAGAAAAGAAAGGAAAACTAAACCGGCGTATTATCGTCGTCTTTGAAGATCCGGCCTGATACCTACCTGACTCGACACACTCAACCCCTTACTCTAAAGTTTTTTTAAAATCGCGGTTCTGTAAAACGACAATGACTATAAAACTCTATGACACCTATGCACGTGAAACACGTGAGTTTGTGCCAATCAACGACAACGAACCGGTTGGCCTGTACTGCTGTGGCCCGACGGTTTACAACTACGCGCACATCGGCAACCTGCGAACTTACATCTTCGAGGATGTTCTCAGACGGGTGCTTGAATTCAATGATTACCGCGTCAAGCATGTCGTTAACATCACAGACGTCGGCCATCTGGTGTCCGATGCTGACGACGGCGAAGATAAAATGGCGGCAGGCGCAGCTCGGATGGGCAAAACCGCCTGGGAGATCGCTGAAATATATACCGAGGCCTTCATGCAGGATCTCACCCATCTGAACATAAAAACCCCTGATATCCTCTGCAAGGCAACCGACCATATCGCCGAACAAATCACCGCGATAAAGCAAATTGAAGAAAAAGATCTTTGCTACATCACCAGTGACGGTGTGTATTTCGACACCAGCAAAGATCCCGACTATGGTTATCTGGCACGCCTCGATGTCAAAGGCCTGCAGGAAGGTGCACGGGTAGATAAAGGCGAAAAACGAAACAGCACTGACTTTGCGTTGTGGAAATTCAGCCCGCAGGACGAACAACGACAAATGGAATGGGAGAGCCCGTGGGGCAAAGGCTTCCCCGGCTGGCATATCGAATGTTCCGCAATGGCCAACAAATACCTGGGGGCTTTATTCGATATCCACTGCGGCGGCAAGGATCACATTCCCATTCACCACAGCAACGAAATCGCCCAGGCACAGGCCTGCTATGGCACCCGACTGTCAAACTACTGGATGCATGGCTATTTTCTGCAAACAGACAAAAACAAGATGTCGAAATCATCCGGTGAATTTCTGCGCACCGAAACCCTGATAGAAAAAGGCTACGACCCTATTGCGTATCGTTTTTTCTGCCTGCTGGCACACTACCGAAGTGACATTGCCTTCAGCTGGGAAAACCTCGACAGCGCCACCATCGCACTGAATCGACTGCGTGAGGCATTCTATAGCTGGGACGACGGTGGCAGCATACTCGACGACTACGCACAACGGTTTCGCACGCATGTCAACGACGACCTCAATACCTCTCAGGCAATTGCACTGGTGTGGGAACTGGTCAAAAACAACGACGCTGAGAGTGCCGACAAAAAAACCACCCTCGTTCACTTTGATCAGGTGCTGGGTTTACAGCTAACCGAGTGGGCACCGGCTGCTACAGCAGCAATTCCGCACGACATAACAGCGCTGGCGCAAACCCGACAGGACGCACGCAAAGCCAAAGACTGGGCAGCCGCCGATGCCGCGCGCGACGCAATTGCCGCCAAGGGTTACGAAGTGGTCGACACACCGGACGGATTTGACATCAAAAAAATCTAGTGTCCGGGCGATAAAACTACGGTCGTCGGGTATCGCTGACGGCCTACCCTGAGAATGCGACCATCCGTAGGTCAGGTCGTCAGTCTGGCCTGACTCGACAATCCAGTGGTAACATGCAACAAAGCCGTTGGCAGATGCGAAGCCGGTTCTTGCTGCCAGTAGCGTTTTTTCGACAAGTAACAACCCGTTTGCCCGTGCCAACACACGCCGCCACGCAGGATGTCACCGGTTGGAAAACGAATGCTGATTATCTCGCGGGCAATAGTCCGTCATTTAAAGCCATTCCAGTTCTTTTTGGCATGGCCCGCTGGAGGAAACACTGAATGATGTACTGGTCAATCGGATACGATGAACACTGGAATCGAGACATCGGCTACGACGTGCCTGCCACTTGCGACCACCCGGGTTGCAACAAAAGCATCAACCGCGGCGTAGACCACGTTTGCGGTGGAGAGCCCTATGGTGGGGATTCGGGTTGTGGCCTGTACTTCTGCGAAGACCATCTTGCCTCGAAAATACTCACTGAAGGAGAGGAGCCAACAGCCGCATGCGTCCAATGCGCCTCTGGCAAAGCTCCCTTTGAACCCACGCCCGATACCGAGGAGTGGGTTAACTACAAGCAAACCAGTCACTACTGGGCTGGCTGGCGCACCTATCATGAGAAAAAAGCGGCTTCCTGACACAGCTGCAACTAGTGTCTCCGCAGCGTTGCGTCAAGATCCATTGACCGACGCTTTTAATACAGCCGAAAATCACGGCTTTGACCCCGCCTGCCGGCTCGAGTAAAGCCGCATCCACGAATAGTCTCACAGATAGCAAACGCAAAATCGGGATACTCAATCGACTTAAGTGGCGCC
Source organism: uncultured Granulosicoccaceae bacterium (assembly GCA_938003855.1). Classification (GTDB taxonomy): domain Bacteria; phylum Pseudomonadota; class Gammaproteobacteria; order Granulosicoccales; family Granulosicoccaceae. The sequence continues at coordinate 46,719 of CALKXD010000089.1, forward strand.
CTTCGATTAGTCAGGTATGCACACTCAGTTTACAGACTCAACCTTAATCGTCGATGAGCGTTAGATCTCTGAGATACCACCCGCAACCAATAAACCAATCTTACGCTTACAGGTAACACCGGATTACCCGTGTAATTGATCACCATGCCTGCCGTCGGCGCAAATTAATTGACAGGCACAGTGAGATAGTCAACCCTGATGAAAGTGAAATATATTGCCATCGAGATCCTGCAGCGTAAATTGCCTTAACCCCCAGGGCTTATTCTCAATAGGCTCAAGTAGATTTGCTTTGGCGATTACCAGTGCTTCGTAAGCAGCATCCAGGTCCTCACAATAAACCCAATGTACTGCGGGTTCAAAAGACCCGGTACGCCTGCGAAAGAAAATGGCGGTTTCCCCATTTGACACCGCCCCAATGTCTTTGGTCGGGTGCAGCCATTCAATCTCGCAACTCAGAATGTCTCTGTAGTACCGCTGAGCTTTTTCAACGTCTGACACTGGCAGTTCCGGGACTGGCTGATTAATTTTCACTATCCTGACCCTGTAAGTTCACACTATTATGTTATCAACACGAATTTGTACACACAGGAGTTACGCGTGCTTTGTCAGTCTCTTTGCTAGAGTCGATCCATAAACGAGTAAATTTCCGGACGGTAAATAACCCAACCTGTTTTGAATTTTTTCGGAGATGTCAGCTGCCCCTTAAATGCAAACATATTCCAAAATACGATAGCCGCCCCCACCCGCTGACAACGCCACGGCGACTTGCAAAGATAAGGTTGCCCCTTTTACTTCACCGGGCAAAGGCCCTAAATCATCCACCGCAAGCGAGTAGGATCTATTTACAATGAATAAAGGAACAATAGCAAGGCACACAACCATAAGCCAAAATAAGGCAGATGGCTCATAGATTGTGAGCGATTGCTTACGACACAGCTCTCCGGATTTAACCGCCCCTTGAATCATCCAAACACTCAGTCCCGCCAGGCAATAACCCAATGCTTTTGACCAGAACAACTCAGGATTTTCTATTGATGGAATAAACGACCTTCCATACTTTTTCTTATAATAGAGATGGTACATCCCGATCAAAACGGCCAAACCCGGAATTTCCACATCGAACTCCAGTAGCTTCTCACTATGCCGGCAAAACGCAGCAGGGTAGCTTTTAACGTATAAAGACCTTTGGCATCTTCACAAAACAGCAAAGCTGGTAAGCATCAGCCACCAGTTACAAAAAAGGTGACTCAACGCTCGCCCGCCATTCAGTCACTGCAACAGCAGCGATCAGTATCGCAACCCGCTATGACGAGGGCAAAAAAAACCAACTCACTACCGTTAATCTTATCCTCAACAATCACGATAACAACTCTATTGAACGCGCAATAGTGAAACAGCGCGCCGTTGCGGGGACAGAGAATCACCATAGAGCCATAGTTCACTTCAGTGGGTTCTCAATAGAACAGGTAGGGGCTGCGCCTAATTCACTGAAGATCTGCCTGACTAAGATAATACAATAGCAGCGCAGTGCTGTACGCTGTATCAACCAAAAAACATGAGCAAGTGTACCAGTATAAAAATGGCACTCCCCCGCCGGTGTGTTTCAACACGTCTCAGACACCATGCCCGAAGATTGCTGCGATTAGTAGTAACGGGGATAGTATCAATCCCATCACTGAGGCAAATATTAATGTTGCGGCTACCACCGCTTCGGTCTTGGCATGAGACTTTAGCGACATCGCTTAGGTAAGATAAGTGAAATTCATCAGAATCGAATAAACAACCGCAATCACCCACACATGTGATTCAGGTTATTGCCAGTGTGTCGTGATCAACATAACAACGTAAGCAGTCGCGGCAATGCCCAGCAGCGTCTGACGACCTTTGAAAAACGACATTGCAGCCTCTTAGGGTTATTTTACGCTATTGAAATTTAGACTCGTTCCATCGGAAATAGCGAAAATAGAAATACCACAGATTTCTTACCGGTACAGGCCCTATATCCTGACAGGGGTTAGAACGCCATTTCCAGGCGAGGCGATAATCCATCCTCCTTTGGCAACACACCGGGTCGGGCGTTTTATCAGAGCAGTGCTGTCGACGTTATATCTGCCCATACTGTTAGCTGCCAATTACCGGCACGGCATCTAATCGCAAAGGTCAGGCGCTCAACGGTAGCCCGCTGTGCTTAACCAGAGGTGTTTAACGCACTCACTATTTCGGCCGCCAGAACACCGACATCAACGGGCTTGCTCAATACTTTGGTGTCACCTATTTTGACCGACTCCCGCTCCAGAGAGTTTTCTTCGCTGAATAGAATCAGCGGCAAATGCGGCTGACTGATTTTTAATCCGTTGGCGATCTCATAGCCACTCTCATTGATCAGCTGGAGATCACACAACACTACATCGGGAGGCTCAAACCTTATAGATAAACTGGTGGAGTGCCAGTCTGTTGCCACTGACACATCCATATTCCACGACTCCAGCAACGTCCGTGTTGCATCACGGAGTACCGGATCGTCCTGGATAAGCAATATCGGCCGGTCGGACAAACTGCGCTCATGTGGCGCGGTAGCGAAGTCAATGGACCGCCTTTCATTCCGGTCGCAAGCGCCCGTAAACTCGAGGCGAAAACAGCTGCCCTTATGCAGGGTTGAGTCGACGGACATGACAGCGTCAAGCAACGGCACAATGCGCTGTACCGCCGACAGCCCCAACCCCAGGCCCTTACGGCGATCACGCTCCGGGTTATCGGTCTGATAAAACTCGTTAAAAATAAGCCCCAGATCTTTGCTGTCGATGCCAACGCCGGTATCTTCAATCTCCACCACCACTTTCGCATCAACGATATGCAGAAAAATTGTCACAGAACCTTTATCGGTATACTTGACTGCGTTATCCACCAGATTGCGAAACAGCCGATTCAGCAGAACCGTGTCGGTTTCTATAGTCGGCCGGGCATCAAAACGACCGGTCACCACCACGCCTTTGCTCGACGCTATCGGTTTGAACAAGTCGATAATATCTTCCAGCAAGGCAGCGACATCAACCACGGTTTTGTTTAACGTGAGGGTGTCTGAATCAAGCTCGGCAATCTCCAGCAGCATGTCCAGCTCCTGCGATAGCGCGGCCACACTCTTGCCGATCGAGTCAACAATCTTGGTATTTTCCGCGCTAAGATTGCGATTGGATAGATTGTGGCTCATGATGGTGATCGACTGCAGTGGCTGCCTCAGATCATGACTGGCTGCCTGGAAAAAATGCGTCTTGGCGGCATGGGCAGCCTGCGCCGATTCCAGTGCTTCCTGCAGATCGGAATTCATCACTTGCATAGCCGCAACAGACCGATAGGTGTAGCGGGAGAATCCAAACATATAGACAAGCAGCAACAGTAGCAGTCCCGCCAATGCATAATGTACCCAGTAATTGCCATCATTCGGACTGGACACCAGCCAGCCCAGAGTTACCGCCCCTATATTCGGCACCGCAATACTGAAATGCAGAGGCGGATACCCGTGCAATGTGGCGATACCGCCCACCACCAGTGCGATCATGATAATCGTCAACACAAACCGATAGGTGTCATTGGCAAACGGTACAAACGTCACCGATAGCGCAAACAGACACGACCCCCAGAAAAACAGCTGCACACAGGTATTGAGTCGCTCTGCCGTTTTGTCGTCGTCGACGGCACTTATCCGCCGAACCCACCAGGTGCGAAAAACCTGATAAAGCAACACTGAAACAAACCACATTGCCGGCCAGATCAGTGGCACAGACTGCGCAGCCATGGCAGCGATCAGCGCGGCGGCCAACAGCACGGCAAACGGCACACGCACGACATGCAAATAGATATTGTTAAGCACCGCTTTATCTACTTTGTCAGCAACCGCGGGCTCTATTGCTTCAGGCTTCCACCAGCGCTGAAAGAGCTCTGGATAAATAAATTGAATCACCCGGCCGCTCCCGGCCACAGGCGCTTTTGCTTTATGGATTTCATCTGCAGTCCCTTTATTTTACAGTTTTCTCCGTGCCGCAATTCACTGTAATAGCTATTCCCGCCCAGCCTAGATGTTGCCGATAAAGATACCCGCAGCAAATACCAAAGCACCACCGAGAATCACCTGTATGGCTGCCCTGCCCCAGGGCGTCTCCATGTATCGGTTTTGAATCCAGGTAATGGCCCACAACTCAACAAATACAATGGCTATAGCAAGCCCGGTGGCTACTTTAAAATCGGGGATCAAATAGGGCAGCGTATGTCCGAGCCCACCGATAGTCGTCATAATACCCGATGACAAACCACGCTTTATAGGCGAACCACGGCCGGACAACACCCCGTCATCGTGAACCGCCTCGGTGAATCCCATAGAAATTCCGGCTCCGACCGATGCGGACAACCCCACCAGAAAAGTCGTCCAGGTATTACCGGTCGCAAACGCGGCGGCAAAGATAGGAGCAAGCGTGGAAATCGAGCCGTCCATCAGTCCAGCCAGTCCGGGCTGCACATAGGTCAATAAAAAGCGACGTTTTTCGTCATTTTCTTCGCTTTGGCGTACGCCCTCTGGAAGCAAGGCTTCTTCGAGCCGGGCCGCTTCGTCCTGATGATCAGCTTCCGCGGCGGCCAGATCCCCGAGCAGGCGGCGGGTGTCTGCATCTTGTGTTTGCGCCGCCGCTACACGGTAGAAGCGTGCTGCCTGACGCTCCATGTCTTCCGCCTGAGCACGGGTTTTTTCCAGGTTCAGCGGTCGTACCAACCAGTCCGGGCGACGCTCGTAATAACCACGCACGTGCTCACGACGAATCAATGGAATGGTGTCCCCGAAACGTTGCTTGAAGATGTCGATCAGGCTTTGCCGGTGCTGGTTTTCTTCATCGGCCATACGCTCGAATATTTCTGCCGACGCGGGATACTCAGCACGCAGACCATCGGCGTAAGATCGATAGATTTGCGCATCGTCTTCTTCGGATGAAATAGCCAGGGCCAGTATTTCTTTTTCAGAAAGCGAAGCGAAGCTTCGGCGGCCGGTAGAGAATAAACGTGTAATCAAATCAGTCTCGCTTTGTTGTTGTAGCACTCGCGGCGCTGCACATCTAAATAACTGGCGGGTGCGTACCGATGCGCTCCTTCAGATCGATCACCCGCCCACTTCACAGGTCTACACGCCAGGCGCAATTCTACCGCGCCGACACCGCAGGTGCTGTAACTGACAGCCGGACCCGGTGTACGGTGGCTCTAGCGTTTTTCTTTGCGCACATGCTGCCAGACACGGTGTGACGAATACGGCATATCCATCGGTGGAACACCCGCAGATCTTAAAACATCCATCACCGCATTGGACAACGCCGGCAATGATCCCGAGCACCCGGATTCACCCACCCCTTTAGAACCCAGTTCATTCAACGCCGTTGGTACGGCGTGGGTATCGCTGACCACTTTATCGAGCGCACCCGCACGTGGCATTGCATAATCCATGAAGCTACCGGACAGCAATTGCCCGCTGTCGTCGTAGATAACCGCTTCACCGAAGGCCTGGCCTGCGCCCTGCACGACTCCTCCATGCACCTGCCCGCGAACAAGCTCCGCTGAAATCACATTGCCCAGATCATCCACTGCCGTGTACACCGGCACGTCAATCTCACCGGTTTCAAGATCAAGTTCAACTTCGGCGATATGGCAGCCATTCGGATAATTGGCACCGGTGACAGTCTCAGCGGAACTGTCCAGCGGATGAGCCGTTTGACTGTCGATATAGTGCTTTTTCGCAAGCTCGATCAAATCAACGCCCTTGGCACCATTGCGACCAATAAACCGGCCATTGGAAAATGCCACATCCCCCGGTTCAACATTCAGGTGGCGTGCGGCCAAGGGTGCTGCCTTGGCAATAACCACATCCACCAGGTTTTTAAACGCCGAGCCAGTGCCATAGAGTGAACGCGAGCCACCAGTACCATTGCCAACCAAACGCTGATCCGGCGCACCCGCCCGATAGCGGATTTGCGCTGCCGGAATACCAAGTCCATCGCCAACAATTTGCGCATAGGCGGTTTCGTGACCCTGGCCCGAGGGCCCTGACACCGCATGCAGCAGCAGACCACCATCTGAATCAAACTGGCACGATACCTCATCTTTGGGCGCACCGCCGGCACCGGATTTCTCGACATAATAACCAATGCCAATTCCACGTAGCCGCCCGCGCGCTTCAGACTTGGCGCGGCGTTCTGGAAACTCATTGTAGACCGCTGCATCAAGCGCTTTGTCAAAGACGGCGTTGAAATCACCGCAGTCGTACTCAGTCCCGTTTGCCGTAGTGTACGGAAATTGATCTGCGCGGATAAAATTAGCACGGCGAAACGCTACGGGATCGAGACCATGCTCACTAGCCGCGTGGTCAATCAGTCGCTCGATCGCAAAGGCGATATCCGGTCGACCGGCGCCACGGTAGGCTGACACCGGCGAGGTGTTGGTTACTGCCAGCGTCGAACGCATATACAAGGCTGGCACATCGTAGGCTCCGCCCATCGTTACACTGAGATTATTGGTAGCGATGAAACCACCGAAGTAGCAGTTGTATGCACCAAGATCGGCGTGATCGTCAAAACGTATTGCACTGATCCGGTCGTCCGCATCAAGTGCTAGCGACCCAGTCAGTTTGAGCGCACGCCCGTGCCACTCAGCAGCAAATAACTCCGACCGCGACGACACCCATTTTACCGGCCGACCAAGACGGCGTGTCGCCAGCACCAGCAAACCATGTTCAACCCCCGGTCCGCCCCGTAAGCCGAATGATCCACCGACATCCTCAGCGACTACTTCAAGGTCGGTGGTGGTCAGCCCGGTGATCGCCGCGAGTGATGCCCGCATCCCAAGCATGCCCTGCGTCGGCGTATAGACAACGGTAACGTTACGGCTGGCATCGTGAGTTGCCAGTATTGCCTTGGGCTCCATCGGCGCACCGTAGAGCCGCTGACTTTGAATGCTTAACGTGGAGGTTCTAGAAGCGCTGGCAAATGCCTTGTCGACCGCTTCACGATCACCGTTTTCGAAAGTCAAGGATACGTTTCCGGGTATCGTCGGGTGCAATTGTACGGCGTTATCGGCGGTCGCCTGCTCGACGGATGACACCGCGGGAAGCACCTCGTAGACAACATCCACTAATTCTGCAGCATCGTGGGCGGCAGAGGCGGAATCGGCAATCACCATTGCCACCGCCTGACCGACAAAGCGAACCCGGTCAATGGCCAGCAGCGGCATGCTTCCTTTACTGATGACGCAGCCGTCGACACCCTGAATTTCAGGTCCGGACGGGATCTGCCCATAGCGTGCTGCCGTCACATCAGCCGCCGTCAGCACCGCCACTACGCCCTTTGCTTTTTCTGCAGCGTCCGTGTTTACGCTCAGCACACGCGCGTGGGCATGCACCGAACGCACGACCGAGGCGTGCAACTGCCCGGCAAGATTCCAGTCTGCGGTAAATTTTCCGCTGCCAGTGATCAGCCGGTGATCTTCATGCCGCATTAGTTCCATCATTATCTGCGCCCCCGGCCACCTTCGACCACACCAGCAGCGGGTGACGCCACTCGCATGGCGGTCGCCGCAGCACGCACCGAAGCTTCGATATTGACGTAACCGGTGCAACGACACAAATTGCCGGACAAGCCCTCACGTATCTGTTCATCGGTGGGATCGGGAAAACGCTCAAGCAGCTCTACCGTTGCCATGATCATACCCGGTGTGCAGAACCCGCATTGCAATCCATGACACGCTGAGAACGCCAACTGCACAGGATGCAGGCGTTCATTGTCTGCCAGTCCTTCGATGGTTGTGATCTCGGCCTCGTCAGCCTGCACTGCAAGCATGGTGCACGATTTAACGGCGCTGCCATTGAGCCGGACAGTACAGCAGCCACACTGACTGGTGTCGCAGCCGATGTGGGTCCCGGTAAGCTGAAGATTGTCTCGAAGCACATCTGCCAAAAGCGCTCGCTCTTCGATATCCACAGAGACTTTTTGACCATTAACGGTAAACGACACTTTACTCATAACTATTTTGTTCCTTACACCGCAGGTCCACCGGGAACCTACGCGCTAACATTCTGCACGCCCGGGCACACCATCGTGAGCGAGGTTCCCCGACCATTTTGACTAACGTAGTTACTCTACGCCACAGTCAATGGTGGAACGACGCATCGTCAGGGTACATTCGCACTAGCCGATAGTCTGTCGCGCGCACTCCTAACCTGCATTTTATGTAGATTCAACGCCCGCAGTCATTAGCACGATACGGGTCAGGCTGTCGGCCGACAAACGCGGCTCACCACATACGATGCAGGACTGCCTGAAACGTGAAGCGATTTTGAACGTTGACGATAACTAAGCGGTATGCCCTGGTAATCTTGTCACTTTGATGCCATTAAATCACTTATAAAATCGCACCGACACTGAAATACCACACTGGCTGCTTCATTATACACGTGGCGGAGGGGTGACAGTATTGCCGGCGCGAGGCTCTGTGCGCTGGAAAGCAACGCTTGATGAATATCGCAAACACCGGCAGCGCAATTTTACGCCGGGCGCACGGACAACCGATCGCGCTCCACGCTCACGGGTCAATGCCAACTGCGCCAGACTATTCCCTGCGCGCTGCATGGCAGTAACCGGTCGCCCCGCATAATGCTGTGTTAACGCTCTGCGGCAGTGCAGGTATCAGAACAGTCGGGCACCACCCCGTACGTTGTCACAGCGAAAAAAACGGTCTCTCTGCATTTAACCGTATCTGGCTTACCAAAGGCCAATCCACTGCGTTTAATCTGAAACGGGGGTGCCAGTCACTACCGTTTACCTGCCGCAATACCAGGGTCTGACCAGTGCGCGACCCGGTATTATCCATTAATTTGTTATAGCCGTTGCGGATGGTTAGAATTCATCCCAGGAAGCGCAAAAACACTGTGAAGAGACGAAAGTCCCGCACAATTATCAATACCACCGGGGGATCACTCATGGTCAGAACAATAACCACAACAAGCGCATCACTATTGCTGCTCGCGTCAGTCAGTGCCGTCAATGCCACCACACTGCCACCGGGATCCGGCGTATCGGCGATTGTTGTGAATAACGGAAGTGCCGGCGGTGGACACGAGACCGTTGAAGCCCTGAAAACCGAAGTCGCCTCTCTGCAGGAAAAACTCGGAAATGCCACCACCGGTAAAGAGTATTTGCTGCGCCAGCTGAAAGAAGCCATTGCTGAACGCAATGAGCTTCAATCCGGCAAGCCGGCCAGTGATGCACGCATTGCCGAGTTGGAAAAGTCACTATCGTTCATGACTGATAGCAGAGACTACCTCTACGAAGAACTCTCAACCGCCACTAACCAGCTTAACGAAGCCAACGCAAGCTCAAGTGCTGCGACTCAAACAGCGGCGGAAGATAAAAGCAAACTGCACGCACAGGTACGCAAGGTGGCCGATCAGCGTGACGAGCTGAAAGCTCAATTGGCCACAGCGCAGGAATCCGCCGAATTGGCCGTCAGTGCCGAAATCGCTGACCTCCAGTCGCAGATCGAAAGCCTCAGCACCAGTCGCCGTTATGTTGCAACCCAACTGGAAAATTCTATCGAAACCAGTTCGGCTAGAATCGCCGAGCTCGAAGCAGAACTCCAGTCTGAAATGACCGGACGTGACTATCTGTCCGGTCGCCTCGAGACTTCCCTCGCCGACAACGATGCAATGAAGCAGCAAATTGAACAATTGAACGGTCAGCTGCAATCACTGCGTGGCAGTCAGGCCGAGGTCGCGTCGGAACTGGAAAACTCTATGGCGAGCAATTCGGCCGAAATAGCCAAACTGGAAAAGCAATTGAACGCCGCCAACACCGGACGTGCCTACCTGACCGAGCGCCTCGAAAAAAGCCTGACCGCCAACAAGGCTATGAAGCAGGAAATCCAGGACCTGGCCGATGTTTCTTTTGCGCAAATAAACAGTGCTATTGCGGAGCGTGACAACGCTATCGCCCGAGCCGATAACGCTGAGCAGGAAATTGAAGCGATCGCCGAAGTGTCTTTCGCGCAGATAAACAGTGCCATCGCCGAACGCGATTCTGCCAAACAAGCACAGATCGATGCGGCATCGAGCACCGAATGGGCTGACTCCCTGAGTGCCGAACTCTCAGAAACCTTTAGCAACCTCGATGGCACAGCGGTGACAGCACGCGCCGACAACAGTGTCAGCATCAAGGTAGGAAATACCGGGCTGTTCCGGTTAGGTGGCACCAATTTAAGTAATGCCGGTCGGGGCGTACTGGGCTCTATCGGTTCGGCACTGGCATCCCGAGGTGACGCCGATATCAAGCTCGTTGGTCACACCGACAACGTGCCAGTCGGGTCAGCAAGCCGCTTTGCCAGCAATGCTGAACTATCACTGGCGCGGGCATCATCTGCCCTCAAATACCTGGTGTCTGTCGGGCTGCCTTCAGAGCGTCTGTCAGCATCCGGCGTTGGAGAAATCTACCCAATTGACACCAACGATACCGAGGAAGGCCGCCTTGCCAACCGCCGTGTTGAAATTGTACTAACCCCGATGAAGTAACGCTCGACAGACTTGTGTCAGCCGGTCTCTAGCCTGCATCAGTATCGATGACTAAACGCCGCTCCCCGTTTTGCAGGGGAGTTGGCAGAGAATTGAAGCGGTTTCGTACTCGGGTGTGAAACAGACGGCTAAGGTTTTACTCCTTTGCAATACTTTGCAGCACCGGATCACTCTACACATTAGCACTGACCAACCCGGCAGGTCGCCTGACCCGGGTCGACCGGTATTTAAGCGTCGACGGTAAAGCCAAAGCCATCGTAATGACTGCTTAGGCAGGTATAGCAACCATGCAATGCGGGGTCCCCCCCTATCACCAGTCGCACTGGCATCTCTGAGACAAATTCCGAAAACCTGCCTTTGTTTTGCAACGATGCGATAAATCCGGACTCGAGGAAAAAGTCCCCGAGACGCGGCACAATTCCACCGGCCAGATAAACGCCGCCGGTTGATCCCAGTGTCACTGCCAGATCACCGGCAATCACACCCAGCCACTTGCAGAAAAGCTCCATCGCCTCAACGCAGATTTCGCACTGACCGGACATTGCCGCCGCGCTTATTTGCGATGCCTCGGTAAATTGCACCGGTCTGGCATCAATAGCGCACAGCGCGTTATACAGATTCACCGTACCCGGCCCCGAGATATAGCGTTCAGCGGAGACATGACCGAACTGCGAAACCATGAATTGATAGATCAGCAGTTCGCGTTCATTCTGCCCGGCCATAGAGACATGCCCGCCCTGACTTTGCAAAGGCATCCAGTACTCTCCGGTGTGCAACAAGCCGGACACCCCCAGACCGGTGCCGGGCCCGAGAACAGCGCGCGGCCCCAGGGGGTCGGCTATCCCTTCATTGATGGTTTGAAGGTCACTATCGGGCAGACTCAACACGCCCACCGCCGCTGCGGTGAAATCATTCACCACCCGGGCACGCTGCAAGGCAAAGCGACGAACCATACCGGAGACAGACAGCGTCAGTTTACTGTTGGTCAATGCCATTTCATCGCAGTATTCATGCGTGCTGGCAAACGAAAAGGTGGCTTTATCGAGCTTGCTGACGTTGATGCCGGCCAGGTAATCAGCCACGGCATCACCGAGATCCAGATACTCACCCACGGGCATGACACGGAAGGTGTCACTTTGAATGGAGCTGTTCTCAAATAGAACAAATCTCGCATTGGTGCCGCCCACATCGGCGGCCAGAACTGTACTCATTGATGAACCCGGCAACGCGATTCATCACGGTGGTACTGCTGTCTGAGGTTCATTGGCATGTCTACAGCAGAGGTTTCATGTAGAGGTTGACGCGCATTGGCTGTGTCAGTGTGTAAGATCCATGACTGTTGGCGCAGCTTTCAAAACGTTTACGGACTTTGTCATTGCGCACGTCACTTTCCGCATAGTTGTTGTAGCTCAACAAGCAATAGTGATTGGCAAACTCTTCGAAGTCGCTGTAGGTGTGCTCAACATCGAAATAGATCTCCCGCATTTTCGCGAAACGCGGATTAGCGAGCTCAACCAAGGCGCGATAAGCGCGCAGGCGCACGTCGGTTTCATCGTGGAATAGTTCGATCGCATATTGATGGCTGCCATTGGCAATTGGCTCCTGAACATAGACAAAGCCGTCTCTGTGCAGAACCCGGCGCATCTCCTGAAACACCTGACGATAATGTGCGGCCGGTATATGGTGCATCGAGTTGGCAAAGATGACGCCATCTACCGAGCCTGGTTCAACTGGTATTGCGCCTGCCCCGGCTTGCACAAATCCGACATTCGGGGTTACCGGTGCACGGGCATTGATCTCTGCCTGGACGGGATCGGGTTCAACCCCGAGCACCCGCGCACCACGTGATGCCAAGGCGCGTGATAGTTCTCCGCTACCACACCCGGCATCGACAATAAACCGGTCTTCGAGCCTGATCAGCCCTTCCAATACTTCCAGTTTGGTTTGGTATCCCCATTCTTCTGCCATGTTCAGCTCATTCGTTATTTGTTATTACCGGACCCTGCCCAACCGCTCTACTGCTCGACGGCGCAGACAGTACTGACTATCAGGTGTTTGAATATTGCGGCCCTGACTCACTACCACATGCTCGCCTGGCAGTCGATCCGACGCTGGCGATGGCGACAACACCCGCCCTGCGTTTGATTATACCAGTCAGCACCGATCAACATTACTCTGTGTGCTCTATTGACCGGCAGCACGATGAGGATTCACATCCGGATCGTAGATACGACGCATCAACGTAGGCATTCGCGAGAAATCCCGCTCGACTTCAGCCTCACGATTCGGCACCGCAACAACCCCGTCGTCAGTCACCTCAGCCACAATGAAGCTGAATATATAAGCGCTTTCCACCCCCATTCGCAAATCGCTGATGAGCACGTCATTGTTGTGCTGGCTGACAGCGTAGAAACCGTGTGTAAAATACTGCAAACGTGGCACGGGCCAGTGATGCTGCAAGCCACTTAGCAGGTGTTCTGCGCTGTCGTGGTGCACCGCTACCACCTCGCGCGCGGGCGGATCCAGCAGTGAGTAAAAACCCGTCAGGTAGCCACTATTCTGCATCGCCACAAATCGCCAGCCCAGAGTGTTAAACGGCATTGGCGTAGTAAGCAACCGATCAAATTCTATCGATTGCGCCTCCAGTGACTGCTTCACTTTCGACTCGACGTGATACTTTGCCACCTGCGACCAGAGTAAATAGCCCCCTGCCAGACACAGAAAAACCGTATTCCAGCGATGACCGCCCGGCTGCCGACGAAACGCCAGAAACAATCCCATCAACAGCAACAACGTGTATACAGGATCGATAATAAACACACTGGATCCCGACACCGGATAATCGGTCAGCGGCCAGAGCAACTGAGTGCCATAGACGGTAAATCCGTCCAACAGCGGGTGAGTCACCAACGCAAGCCAGGTCATCAGCCACCAGGCCTTGAAACTGACATCGCTACCGGCAAATACTCTGGACAGTAATCCAGCCAGCAACGGTGCCACCGCTGTCAGCACAATCAACGAGTGGCTGAAACTTCGATGGTAGGTAAAATCCTCGACGGCACCCCCAAAGGGCACGAGCACATCCAGATCGGGCAAACTACCCACCACAGCACCGATGATCAGCGCTTTGTTACCGATACGGCGCCCGAGAACCATCTCGCCGACAGAAGCGCCCAACGCCATTTGGGTCACAGAATCCACACACTCTCCCATCGTGTTAAAAGGTTGCCTGCAATGGCTCAAGTCTGCATTATCAACAGGGCATTTACTCTTGCCAGCACGTTACCTCGCAAGAAACAGGACAACGGGCGAAATTGACCGGGCAACGCAGTGATCTGTCGACGGCGTGTTGCAATCAGTCAGCGGGTTGATCGCAAAAGCCGGCTGCAGATTTCGTCTCTTCGCGACCGTCATCCTACGCCTACCGGGTCCTGACACAAGCAAGGCCCACCGATCGTTAACCGGAGAACTATCCATGTCAGCAGAGCATCAGGCACTACTGGGGCAGCACCTTGCTACCGCGCGTCGGAATCAGCAGCAGGTCGCACCTGAGCCCTACGATTTGCTGGCCACTGTGTCAGACGCGTATCGAGTACAGCAGCACGCCATCGCAGCCCGCAACGAGGTGCAGACAGGTTACAAAATCGGCGCAACCAACGCCGCCGTACAAAAGATGTTCAACACCGATTCTCCATTCTACGGGCCATTATTCGATTGCGACCACCTAAGGTCGGGCACAACAGTGCCAAACAGCCCGGCGCTTGTTGGCGGCGAAGCGGAATTTGCTTTTCGCTGCGGCGCGGACTTTCCAGCCGACCACGATCTTAAGGCCGAAGACCTGCCAGCGTTAATATCCGGTTGCTGTATTGCCGTGGAAATTGTCGGTAGACGACTGCAAGGCAGCGGCCTGCAAAGTTTGCACGGAGCAATTGCCGACTTTGGCGCTAATGCAGGGTTCATCACCGGTGACTCCATTGCAGACTGGGCCACAAGGGATCTCTCAACGATCCGTGTCACTGCGAGTGTCAACGGCACTGAAACCAACAACGGCACCGGTGCGGCGGTGCTCGGCAACCCGCTCAACGCAATCCTGTGGCTCCACAACAGTCTGAGCGACCGGGGACAGCACCTCAAGGCTGGCGACTGGATCTCAACCGGCACCTGTCTCGGGGTGATCGCGCCTGTCGCAGGCTCTCAGGTCGATGTGGACTTCAGCGGATGCGGCAGCATTACCTACCAGATCTCTGCCTGAGCATGTCAATGAACTCAGGCCACACAGGCATTTAGTTATGACGACAACAAACCTGGATTCTCCCATCACGCTGGACACCGCCAACCAGCGATTGAAGGAGGTTTTCGCGCCGTGGATACAAGAGCTCAACCTGACCATCGAAGCGATCGATGGCGACACCGTCAGCATGCGATTGCCCTACAGCGATTCGCTGTGCCGCTCGGGCAGTATGGTTTGCGGACAGGCACTGATGGCATTGATCGATACCTGCATGGTGTATGTCTGCTATGGCGCTTTAAACTCCTACGCTGATTGCGCCACTGTCAGTCAAAACACCAGCTTTCTTCGACCGGTTAAAGGCAAAGATGTCATCGCTACCGGCAAAGCAGTCAAAGCGGGCAGAACTCTGGTGTTCGGAGAGGTGACACTGCGCTGCGACGGTGACGATAGACCGGTATGCGTCGGCGCGCTGACCTACGCGGTTCTGCCGTCCTGACTCGGGGGCAGTCGACTTGACCGGTCTCCGCGACGGGTTACCGACCCGGTCAGGGCAACTCCTCAGTAACACTATCACCGCCCAGCGCCAGTAGGTTTCAGGGGTCACCCCACCAGAGGCCCGGCGGCTTTGGTACTAGGCGCACACCGATGGACGCACCGATACCTCAGACTGCCAGCGTTTCAAGGCGGTGTGATCGTCCGGTATCTCCAGCTTGATCCAGCGCGCAAAATCCAGCGTGACAATAGCGGTGATGTCGGCAATCGAAAAAGCGTCTCCGGCTACATACGGCTGATCGGCCAACTGAGCATTCAACCACGCGAAGAACTCCACCGCACGCCGCCGGCCACGCTCTACCAATGGCGGGATTTGCGGATACTCATGCGCGCCGGTGAAGGCATGACGAGCAAACGCTTTCGATTTATTTCGAAAAGACTCACCCACCGCCATAAAGCCCTGTTGCTCAATGTGCCACTCCAGATCAACAATACGGCCTCGCTCGGCGGCGGTGCAACCGATCAAAGGTTTGTGTGGATAGCGATGTTCAAGGTAGTGCCAGATGGCGGCGGTCGACGTCAACACGGAGCCATCGTCAAGTTCAAGCACCGGCACCGTGCGATGCGGGTTCAGTCTGGCAAAGGCTTCGCTGTGTTGTTGCCTCGCAGCGAGGTCGACCTCTTCTACCGGAATAACCAAACCCTTTTCGGCGATAAAGATTCGCACCCGCCTGGGGCTTGGTGCTGTCGCGCAGTCATAAAACTTCAATTGAACTTCCTCGCTTTTCTGCTGCCCAGTGTACGACGACGTCTATGCCGATGCATCCACTAACACTCCGGTGCTGGCCGGCACCGCGTGGCGAAGCGTTAACAGTGCATTGCGGTTTGTTGCGGCAATGGCTTGCGATAGCGATCGGCTGCTACAATTGAAGTCACCATTCAGTCGGCGTCTGCAAAAACGCCACCCGGAATATTAATGCCCACCATCGATTCCAATCTCTGACTGACAGGCGCTTTCAACGCAGCACGACAGCGCCCAAAAACCTTCAAAACCATATACATCAACCACTTACACCAGGACCTCTGACACTTTCATGAAAAAAATATTATTGGCAGCAGCAATCGCCAGCAGCTTAATCACGGGACAGGCAATGGCCGAATTCGATCTTGAAAACGAGCAGGACAAGCTAAGCTACAGCCTCGGCATGATGCTCGGAGCGAATATCACCCAACGCTTTGGCGACCTGAACTTCGACGCACTGATTGAAGGCTTGAGCAAGCAACACCAAAATCTGGAAACCGCCGTTGCCATTCAGGAAGCGCAAAGCGTCATTGGTGCCTACGAGCAAAAGGCTGCAGAAGAAGCGCAGGCCAAAGCAGCAGAAAAAGCCAAAGTAGCCATAGCCGAAGGTGAAGCGTATCTTGCCGAGAACAAGGCACGTGAAGGGGTCATGGTCACGGACTCCGGCCTGCAATACGAAGTACTAACTGAGGCCGATGGTCCAAAGCCGGCGCTAACCGATACTGTCAGCGTTCACTACGTCGGCACGCTGCTGGACGGCACTGAATTCGACAGCTCAATTTCACGTGGCCAGCCTGCCGAGTTCGGCCTGCAAGGTGTGATTCCAGGCTGGACCGAAGGACTTCAGTTGATGAACACCGGATCGAAAGTTCGATTCGTCATTCCGTCAGAGCTGGCCTACGGCAAGCGCGGCGCCGGCGGTCAGATCGGCCCCGATGAGACACTTATTTTCGAAGTGGAGCTGCTGGAAATCAAATAGCCGCCGGGCATCAGTGCAGCACGATCACATCGCCGGCCCCCCCTGGAAGTGGCATAACATTCAGGCCCCGGCGATGATCAATCAAAAGGCTGCATTACGGCGTATGCGCCGTAGCGCAGTTTTGCAGTAATACCTTGCAACAATCAGCTCGCGACCGGTGCCGGCAATCAGCATCCGCACTACCACCTCACGCGCTATAGAAAACGCAGATAACACTGCAGTGCACAAAAAAAACGGCGCTTGATAGCGCCGTTTTTTTAATCCTGAACTGATTTGCAACGTTAGCCGTTGGCGGCCTTGCGTCGATCTATAAGACCAAGATCCAGCGACATCAGGTAGTCCCTGAATTCCTCGTTTACCTCTTCGTGGGCAAGTGCGTACTCAACCTGCGCCTGCAGGTAGCCAAGCTTGCTTCCACAGTCAAAGCGTTTACCGACAAAGTTATAGGCCAGTACACGCTGCGATCCGAGCAATCTTGCGATAGCGTCTGTCAATTGAATTTCGTTACCAGCACCACGTTCCTGGGTTTCCAGCAGATCGAACAGTTTCGGCGTCAGAATATAGCGACCAACCACTGCCAGATTTGAAGGAGCATCAGCCTGTGCAGGTTTTTCGACCATGCCTTTTACTTCATAGACCCGGTCACTCGACGATTGCGCGTCGACGACGCCGTACTGATGAACTTCTTCCATCGGTACTTCCTGAACGCCGAGCACAGAGCAGTGCTGATAGTTATAGACATCAACCATCTGGCTCAAGACTGGCTTTTCGTTAGAGTTGATTAGATCGTCCGCAAGGATTACCGCAAACGGCTCATCGCCAACCACCGGTTTTGCACACAGCACGGCATGACCCAGACCCAGCGCTTCTGATTGCCTGATAAATACACACTTTACCTCTGGCGGCAGAATTTCCCGCACGATACGCAGCATTTTCTCTTTGTTACGCTCTTCAAGCTCACGCTCTAGCTCATAGGCGGTATCGAAATGATCTTCGATAGAACGCTTGTTTCTACCAGTAACAAAGATGAGGGTATCTATTCCAGCCGCGACCGCCTCTTCTGCGGCATACTGAATCAGGGGCTTATCTACGACCGGCAGCATTTCCTTTGGATTTGCTTTAGTGGCAGGTAGAAATCGTGTGCCCATACCCGCTACCGGGAAAACAGCTTTTTTTATTGGTTTCATGTGGGTTCCGTGACTGAATTCGATACGACTTTCAACGCACCGATCTGCCTGTTAGACAAGACATTGTTCATGCCAGTCTAAGTTGTCCAAAATGCAATTATCATTACTCGCGGTCAGGAGATCGCCATACCTATGGACTGTACCGCAGCAGGTTATCGCCCGTCATTGTCTAACCCGGCGAATTTGCACTTTATGTATTTCTGGACACGCTTCGCTACAATCGGTCAATCTATTGACGAATTTTCCATAAACTTTCTGACATTTCCTTCCCTGGGAGCATCGAGGTAACTGCGCTTACCCCGTACGGTGCAAAGTAATTCGTAGGGTATGGTACCAATGTTTCGTGCTATTTCATCAACACCCAACTGAGCATGACCCCACAGTGTGACCGGGTAATCCAGTGGCGGTGGCACTGGCAGGCCGGAAATATCCACCGCCATCGTATCCATTGATATACGCCCGAGCAATGGACAGCGCCAGTTGCCCAGCATTACCGAAGTACTGCCAGGCTCGGCGCGCGGATAGCCGTCGGCATAGCCTGCGCCAATTGTGGCAACCCGTGTCGGGCCGGTACACTCGTATTGTCCGCCATAGCCAATCCGATCACCGCGCTTTAAATTTCGAATCGCCGTCACTGGCGCCGTCACCCTCATGGCTGGCTGAAGCCCAAGCACGCCGGCCGCTTTGGTCTCAGCGGAAAAAGGGCTGGCGCCGTACAGCATAATTCCAGGTCTCACCCATTCCCACTGACAGTCGCTGCGACTCAGAAGTGCGGCGGAATTACAGGCAGAGCGGTCGATAGTACCCGTCCAGCGAGTCGCGTTAAAGGTGCGAATCTGCCGATCGATAGACATGTCATTCTCACGATCCGCCGATGCGAAATGTGTCATCAGCCCCTGCACCCTGACCTGCGCGTCGGCAAGCCTCGCCTGAACCGCCGGAATTGCCTCTGGCATAAAACCGAGACGGCCCATGCCGGTATCAATTTTCACCCAGCACGCCAGATCAGGCATTTTACTGTTGCCGATCATTTCCAGCTGACTGAGGTTGTGTATCACCGGCCACAATCCCACACACCGACACTCATCGAGTTGCTCAAGGGTATGAAAACCCTGCAGCACAAGTACCGGTTTATGATTGTCGATCTGACGCACGGCCAGCGCTTCCTCAACATGGGCCACCGCGTAGGCATCGGCATCCTGCAGCGCCGGTAGAATGTGCCCGGCACCATGACCGTAAGCATCGGCCTTGATCACCGCAAACACTTTGCGTCCCGGCGCGGCTTTGCGTACCTGCCTCAGGTTATGACGAATCGCTGCAAGGTCGATTCGAATCGACACATTGCGATGATTCCTGTCACAACCGCTCACAAATCCTCGAGCCCGTAATGATCCTGGGTAAAATTATCAAAGCGAGTAAACATTCCGTTGAAAGTCAGGCGGATACTGCCGGTCGGGCCGTTTCTCTGCTTGCGAATGAGAATTTCTGCAGACCCTTTATCGGCCGAATCCGGATTGTAGACCTCATCGCGATACACAAAGGCGATCACGTCGGCATCCTGCTCGATCGCTCCCGATTCGCGCAAATCTGACATGATCGGTCGTTTGTCGGGGCGTTGTTCAAGACTCCGGTTCAACTGAGACAACGCTATAACCGGGACAGTCAACTCCTTCGCCAGTGCTTTCAGCGACCGGGAGATTTCAGAAATTTCATTGGTGCGGTTTTCCGACTTGTTGCCGGTTTGCATCAACTGCAGGTAATCGATCACCACCAGCGCAATGCCGTTGTGTTCACGATGCAGACGGCGACACCGCGCTCGCACCTCGGTTGGAGACATCGATGGGGTCTCGTCGATGTAAATGCTGCTGTGCTGATGCAATACATTGGTCGCCGACGTTATTCGAGCCCAGTCGGAATCCGATAAGTTACCGGTCCGCACCCGGTTAAGCTCAATGCGACTCAAAGAGGCAATCATACGCATACACAATTGCTCACCCGGCATTTCCATACTGAACATTGCCACGGGCAAATCCTGATCCGGGTTTAACGCTACGTTCTCGACAAGGTTCATCGCAAACGAGGTCTTACCCATTGAAGGTCGGCCGGCGAGAATAATCAGATCAGATTTCTGCAAACCAGAGGTGAT
>CALKXD010000090.1 GCA_938003855.1 uncultured Granulosicoccaceae bacterium
GACGGCATCCCTGATAACCTGGATACCGACAGTGATAACGACGGCATCCTTGATATCGATGAAGGTGCGGGCGACACTGACGGTGACGGCATCCCAGACAATCTGGATACCGACAGTGATAACGACGGCATCCTTGATATAGACGAAGGTGCTGGCGACACTGACGGTGATGGCATTCCCGATAATCTGGACACCGACAGTGATAACGACGGCATCCTTGATATCGATGAAGGCGCAGGCGACACCGACGGTGACGGCATCCCTGACAACCTGGATACCGACAGTGATAACGACGGTATCCTTGATATCGATGAAGGCACAGGTGATACCGACGGCGACGGCATTCCCGATAATCTAGACACCGATTCAGACGGCGATGGCATCCCCGATGCTGACGAAGGCACCGGCGACACCGACGGCGACGGCATCCCCGACAATCTAGACACCGATTCAGACGGCGATGGCATCCTTGATATCGATGAAGGCACCGGCGACACTGACGGTGACGGCATCCCTGATAATCTGGACACCGATGCCGACGGCGATGGCATCCCCGACGCTGACGAAGGCACTGGTGACACAGACGGCGATGGCGTGCCGGATAATCTGGACACCGACTCCGATGGCGATGGCATCCTCGATATAGACGAAGGCACGGGCGACACCGACGGCGACGGCATACCTGACAACCTGGATACCGACGCCGATGGCGATGGCATCCCCGATGTCGATGAAGGCGCGGGTGACACCGACGGAGACGGCATACCCAACAACCTCGACGATGATTCAGACGGCGACGGCATCCCCGATGCCGACGAAGGCGCGGGCGACAGTGACGGTGACGGCGTCCCGGATGCACTGGATACCGACAGCGATAACGACGGTATCCCCGATAGCGAAGAAGGCAACGGTGACACCGACGGTGACGGTATCCCGGACAACCTCGATATCGATGCCAATGGTGATGGCATACCGGATGATGGACTGGGCTTTGGTGATCTCGATGCGGACGGCATCCCGGATTACCTTGATAATGACATCGATGGCGATGGCATACTGAACGCGGATGAAGGCAGCGTCGGAGAAGACAGCGATGGCGATGGCATCCCGAACTACCTCGATACCGACAGCGACAACGACGGCATCCTCGACAGCATAGAGGGCGCTTCTGACACCGATGGCGATGGCATTCCCGATGTATTGGATACCGACAGCGATAACGATGGTATCGCCGATGCGCTGGAAGGTTCAGGTGATGTCGATGGTGACGGCATCCCGGACTATCTGGATACAGACTCTGACGGCGATGGCATCCTTGATATAGACGAAGGTACCGCGGATTCTGACGGCGATGGCATAGCGGACTATCTGGATACTGATGCCGACGGTGACGGTATCCCCGATGCCGTGGAAGGAGTGCTCGACAGCGATGGCGATGGTGCACCGGATTATCTGGACACCGATGCTGATGGCGATGGCATTCCGGATAGCCTGGAAGGTGCTGGTGACACCGACGGTGACAGCATCCCGGACTACCTGGACACAGACTCTGACGGCGATGGCATCGCCGATATTGACGAAGGCTCCGTGGACACAGACGGTGACGGCATACCCGACTCCCAGGACACCGATGCAAATGGCGACGGCATCCCGGACAATGCCTTAGGCAATGGTGACACCGATGGTGACGGGGTGCCGGACTACCTCGATGATGACATCGATGGCGATGGCATAGCGAACGGTAGTGAAGGTGCACTGAACCCGGCTGAAGACACCGATGGCGACGGTATCCCTAACTACCTGGATACCGATAGCGACGGCGACGGTATCCTCGATGCCGACGAAGGAACGGGCGATGCCGACGGCGATGGCATCCCTGACTTTGCCGATACCGATGTGGATGGTGACGGCATTCCTGACAGTGAAGAAGGCGCTGGCGACACGGACGGAGACGGCATCCCGGATTACCTCGACACCGATTCCGACAACGATGGTATACCGGACAGTGTCGAAGGATCAGTCGATACCGATGGCGATGGCATCCCCGATAATCTGGACACCGACTCTGACGGTGACGGCATTGCGGATGTCGATGAAGGTGCCGGAGATACCGATGGTGACGGCATTGCCGATGCACTGGATACCGACAGCGATAACGATGGTATCCCCGATGCGGAAGAAGGCACCGGTGACACCGATGGCGACGGCATCGCGGATAATCTGGACACCGACGCGAACGGTGATGGCATACCGGATGTTACTCTGGGCAATGGTGACCTTGACGCTGATGGTATCCCGGATTACCTCGATGACGACATCGATGGCGATGGCACAGCGAACGCGGATGAAGGCGTTGTCGGCGAAGACAGCGATGGCGATGGCATCCCGAACTACCTCGATACCGACAGCGACAACGACGGCATCCCCGATAGCGAGGAAGGCATCGGCGATCTCGATGGCGACGGCATTGCCGATGCGCTGGATACCGACAGCGACGGTGATGGCATAGCAGACTCACTGGAAGGCACCGGCGATACCGACGGTGACGGCATCCCGGATTATCGGGATACCGATGCCGATGGTGATGGCATCCCTGATATTGACGAAGGCACTGCGGATACCGATGGCAATGGCATACCGGATTATCTGGATACCGACGCCGATGGCGACGGCATCCCCGATGCAGTCGAAGGCGCGCTGGACAGCGATGGTGATGGCGCACCGGATTATCTGGACAGTGATGCCGATGGCGATGGCATACCTGACAGCCTGGAAAGTGCAGTCGATACCGACGGCGACGGCATCCCCGATTATCGCGACACTGACTCTGACGGTGATGGCATCGCCGATGCTGACGAAGGCTCAGCCGACACCGACGGGGACGGCATCCCTGATTCACAGGACACCGACGCCAATGGCGACGGTATACCGGATAGCGCCCTGGGTAATGGCGACACCGATAACGACGGTGTCCCGGATTATCTCGACGGTGACATCGATGGCGACGGCATCCCGAATGCCAGTGAAGGGGCGCTCGACCCCGCTGAAGATACCGATGGTGACGGCATCCCGAACTATCTGGATACCGACAGTGATGGTGACGGTGTTGCAGACAGTGAAGAAGGTACCGGTGACGCCGACGGCGACGGTATCCCCGATGCGCTGGATACCGACAGTGATGGCGATGGCATAGCCGATGCGCTGGAAGGTTCAGCCGACACCGACGGCGATGGCATCCCGGACTACCTGGATCTGGATTCCGATGGTGATGGCGTCAGTGACATAGACGAAGGTGCCGCCGATACCGATGCGGATGGCACACCGGATTATCTGGACAGTGACGCCGATGGCGACGGTATCCCCGATGCAGTTGAAGGCGCGCTGGACAGCGATGGTGATGGCGCACCGGATTATCTGGACAGTGATGCCGATGGTGATGGCATTCCTGACAGCCTTGAAAGTGCAGTCGATACCGACGGCGATGGCATCCCGGATTATCGCGACACTGACTCTGACGGTGATGGCATCGCCGATGCTGACGAAGGCTCAGCCGACACCGACGGTGACGGCATCCCAGATTCACAGGACACCGATGCCAATGGCGACGGTATTCCAGATGAAGCCTTAGGCAATGGCGACGCTGACGGCGATGGCATCCCGGACTATCTCGATGGTGACATCGATGGCGATGGCATCCCGAATGCCAGTGAAGGGGGGCTCGACCCCGCTGAAGATACCGACGGCGACGGCATCCCGAATTATCTGGATACCGACAGCGATGGTGACGGCGTTGCCGACAGTGAAGAAGGTACCGGAGACGCCGACGGCGACGGTATCCCCGATGCGCTGGATACTGACAGTGACGGTGACGGCATTGCCGATGCACTGGAAGGCTTAGCCGATAGTGATGGTGATGGCACCCCGGACTACCTGGATACCGATTCGGATAACGATGGTATACCGGACAGTGTCGAGGGTTCTGTCGATAGCGATGGCGATGGTATTCCAGATTCACTGGACACCGACAGCAACAACGACGGTATCCACGATTCGCTGCTGGGCTCAAGCGATACTGACGGTGACGGTATCGCGGATTACCTGGATCGCGACATCGATGGTGACGGCGTGAGCAACAGCGATGAAGCGATGCCGGATGCCAGTACCGACAGTGACGGTGATGGCGTGCCCGACTACGCTGATTCGGACAGCGATAACGACGGTATCCCGGACGGTGAGGAATCGCGTGGAGACAGCGACGGCGACGGCATCCCGGATTTTGCCGATACCGATGCAGATGGTGACGGCGTGCCGGATGCGGAAGAAGGCAGCGGTGATACTGACGGCGACGGCGTTCCCGACTTCCTCGATCATGATGCTGACGATGATGGCATCCCGGACAGCGTTGAAGGCGGGGTCGATACCGATGCAGATGGTGTCTACGATGTGATCGATGTCGACAGTGACAACGACGGCATCAGTGATAACCTGGAAGGCGCAGAGGATACCGATGCCGACGGGGTGATGAACTACCGCGATCTGGATAGCGATAACGATGGTATCTATGACCTGGTGGAAGCGCGAATCGGCATGGTCGAGGTCAATGAGCTGGATGCCGATCTTGACGGCACCATTGACATTGGCAACGCTTATGGTGCAAATGGCATGGCAGACACTGTCGAGACAACACCGGAATCGGGTATCGAGAACTACCAGTTGCCGGATATCGATGGCGACAGCGTGATGGACTATCAGGATCTGGATTCAGACAACGATGGCATACTCGACACTCTAGAGGCAGGCAATGCTGACGCGAATCTGGATGGCATTATAGATTCCGCCACAGCGGCGGCGTTCAGTGAGCGCGTCCGAACGACCGCGTCGGTCGATGAAACCGGTCTGGCGAACGGTGCGGGGAGTGTACCGCGCAACACCGACAGTGACGGTCTGGCCGACTTCCGTGACCGGGACAGCGACAATGATGGTCTGACGGATACCGCGGAATCCTTCGGTACCGCCCGCGATGTCGACGGTGACGGCACGCTGGATGACTTCGTCGACGGCGACGGTGATGGTGTCGATGACAACGTTCAGGGGGATTCGGCTCAACCGGCGGACACCGATGGTGACGGAATCTATGATGCGAATGAGATCGACGCTGATGGCGATGGCATAGCGGACCTGGTCGAAGCGGGTGGCGACGATGCCGACAACGACGGCAGAGTGGACGACTTCCGGGATGCCGATGCCGATGGCATCGACGATGGTCTCAGAGCGATACCGTTGGTGATCATAGACAGTGACGGCGACAACCGGGCAGACTATCAGGATCTGGATTCCGATAACGATGGCATATCAGACTTGCAGGAGTCGGGTGGCAGCGATGCTAATGGAGACGGCATTGCAGACACACCGACAATAGCAGGGGCACTGCCGGATGAAAACGGCGACGGAATCCCTGACTACCGGCAAACAATAGGCGCGGCTGCGGGATCGACGACACCGGCACAACCCTCCCCTGGCGTCGACGTAATACACACCGGGCTTAATGGTTCCGGTTGCACCCTGCACGGTGATACACGGGTTGTAGACCCATCGCTGCCGGGGATGTTGTTACTGGCATTGTTGTGGGTAGGCCGTGCATTCAGAGGTCGTAAAAGCGGTTAGCCTGAAAACGCCAGTAACCCGGCCGCCAGCCGTGGCCATTGTCAGTGCTTGAGCATTGGCAGTGGCGCTGCTGGCGGATTCCGAAGAGCCACTAACGCCGGGGTGGCTCCTTCTTGCTGCGTGGACTTCTACCACGCAGGCTCTTAACCTGGATTATTCAGGAGGATTCGGCATTCAGGGTCAATAGCGCTAAGCGGGTCGCCCTATTACTTAAGAAGCATTGCCCGTCGCGTACCGAACGGGATACGGCGAGATGCGAGGCGATATTGACCTCCGGGGTCGAGTAGACAGTATGCATCGTCGTACGGCAGTCTAACTGAGCAACAAACAGCACACGAAAAAAACGTCAGCTGTCTATTTTTCTGTCCTTTTCGGCGCCACAACCATAGCGATCAAAGGGCACAACGCCCACCACGCAACAGCGTAGACTTCACTAGAGCGCAGGCTCCCGGGATGACAGGTAACTGCCCAGACTAACGACGTTATCTAATATAAGTTTACTTAACTCTCCACGTGACTTGCACGAGGTTTTACTGAATATTGATTTTATCTGCGCTTTTACGGTCTCTACACCGACTTTTCGCAGCCGCGCAATGCACTTGTTAGAATGTCCCTGCGCCAGATACTCAAGCACGGATCTCTCCGCTGTCGACAACGAGAAAATCTGCGCAAGGTTATCAAACACAGAATTCGCACGCTGCTGCTTGCCCTGAAACAACACCAGATAGCCGACATCATAGTTATCGGAGCCAACAGGAACTACGCATGCATCCCAGCCTTTCAGCGCTGCGGGGTCGTCGTTTTTCGCATAGTGGTTGTCAGAATCAACTAGTTCATTAAGCCAGTTTTGAATACGATGAGTGCCACCTCTAGATGGCCTGAATGCACCAGGCGGATGTCGATATCGCGGGTCAGTAAACCGGCCACCAACTTCCAGCACATTTTTACCTGCCAGCAACGCCACGGCGGTGTCGTTTGCCTGTTGGATTTGATGCCACTCATCCAAAAGCAATACGCCAATGCCGAGCATTTCAAACACCTGTAGAGTCGGTGACCAGGCGCGAAATTCACCACTCGACGTCAGCATTGACCCGGTGTCCCGGCGTTGCTGCAACGCCTGGATAGACACCAATGACGAGCCCTGAGAATTCGGCTGATACATGCCGCTGTTCCTTATTTATTTTTATGGCTGATTCGGGTACAACAAAATACCGAACCCTTGCTAAAGTATTGAGCGTCAGGGGGCAATTGCCAAGGTGTGCAGCGTAACTTTTGCGTGACTTTTATATAACCAGCAGTGATGATATGCTTGCTTTAGTTGCACGCTTTCTATCTAAATCAGTAGCGCGTGTATCAGTAAGCCGACGCAGACGGAGCACTAGGAGCATCCCGGACAGGCCTGCTCGTACACGGAGGATGATGTTCAAAGGATGTACTCACTGAAAATCCAGGTTTTCGGGCAATTCGACGTATTGGATGTAAACAACCACTCCCATCTGCCGGCTGGCAAAAAAGAAACAGCAATCCTGGCTATGCTGGCGTGTACACCTTCCAAGCGCCTGACCCGAAAAACCCTACGCGATACCTTGTGGAGCAACCGGTCAGACGATCAGGCAAAAGCCAGTCTGAGACAGGCGCTCTCGCGTACACGTAAAGCATTGCGCACCCATCGAGACACCTTGATAACCGACAAAACATCGGTATCTCTCGATCAACAGCGGGTTGTCGTTGATCTGGATCAGCAAACCACTGACCGCAACAATAACCAACGGGCGCAAACTTTACTTACCGGCATTGAAGTTGCCGACCTCGCTTTCACGCAATGGCTGCAGCGCTGCCGCGCGCAACACTGCCGTGCAGCAGGCCATGCGGACCGGCAACCCGGCAGTACATCCCTGGATAACCCGGCCATCTCTCCGGTCGACTACCTCATTGACGCCATCGGAATTAGTACAGCCCTGTCGCCGTCGCACTCTACCGACGACGCCGTACTGAGGAACTGGCTTGCCGATGCTCTAGTTAACGAGTCATCGGCGCTGGGGATCGCTGACATTCGCGACTTACGCACTCAGCAGATTATGCAGTCACAGCAGGACGCAATCCTCACCCGCTATCATCTCCGCTCCGACGCTATCACGATGGCCAAGGCAACACGCATTAGTGCACGCTTAATAGAAGCGCACAGCGGGAAAATGCTCTGGCACTCCAGCCTGCAATTTCCCCGTGGTGACTTTCAGAAATTTCAGGAGACCACTCAGAAAATCACGACCGGATTCATCGACTACGTCTTGCAGCATCACCATGAATCAACGGACATAAACCAGGCGCAACACAAGTTAAATCTATACACCGCTCAATGTCTGCAAGGAATTCTGGTGCCGGGTTCAGTGTCGATCGATCAGATAGAAACCAGACTGGCGTGGCTTATCGAGAATCACCCCACTTCTATTCACTATGCACTCAGGGCATTGCTTTGTGCATTGAAGCTGGCTGAGTGCCACTACACATACCAACAAGTAGAACGCGAAAGATTGCATCACGACATGAGACGCGCACTGGAACTTGACTCCTCCAACCCGATCACACAATCGATGCTAGGCCATATTCACGCGTATGTTCTAGGCGATCTCGTCAACGCGATTGATTTAACCCGCGAAGCCATCGACCGACAACCTTTTAATCCAATCTGCTGTATATTCCACAGCATTGCTCTGCACTACGCAGGAAAAAAGACTCTATCAATGGCGTTCGCAGAGCAGGCGTGGAGAGCCGGTTCGCGTAGTTTTATAAAGCCGCTGCTACAGTCGGTATCGAGCTCGGCACATTTACTTAAAGGTGAGTATATACAAGCGGCAGCGTTTGCAGAATGCGCACACAGGGAGAGCCGTACTTTTCGCCCGGTGTTGAATAATCTACTGATCACCTATACACATCTTAAGCAGTACGATAAAGCCGAGCGGGTACTGCAGCAGCTCAGAGACAGGGACCCGGATTTGTCTCACCGGACTATCGAGACCGGTGAAACGACGGTAAAAAACACCGAACTGAGAGAGCATTTGTCTGTGGCTCTCCGGCAGTACAGTCAACACTGGTAACAGCAGGAGTACGCTATGCAGCTCCCTCCCTACGGAGTCGTCGACAATTCTATAAAGCCTCGCCGCAACGCGGAACCGATGGAACACTTTAATGGTTCGCGTGCAGACTTTGACAAGCTTTTTAATTCACTACTGGGGGATATCTCTACCGCAATCTGGCCGGTCTATAATATTAAAAAGGCCTGCTGGGAGGGAGATGCCGCAAATTTCATGTTGGATGCAACACGCACTGAAATCCAAATGATGATGCGCAGTTTTCAAGCTAACCCGATACTCAACAAGTTGCCGGACTACGTTGGCGATATCCCCCTGCACTACCAGAAGGACCACATGTGGCACTTCCGCATTGAAGACAACCTACGCCACCGCGGAGGCACGCTACCGGTACCCTATACCTCTCCGGATGAACGCCCGTCTGATCAGGATGCCCCTTGGCAAAACGCGCATTCACTGGTCGACGAGATCGCTTCGCACAAAGGCCTGATCGGCATGAACTACCTGTGCTACGACCCGGACAGCAATCCGCTGATGGTCTCCGAGAGTTTTTTCAAAGCACTTGCCAGCAAAACCCGCGGGCTCTACGACTTCAAAGAACGCCTGCAACGCCCGCGGCCTTATCAGGCAGCACTCATTGTCGGGGAACCGGACTTTGATCACGAAGTCGCGCGCTATGGCATCCATAAAGGAGCACATCCATCGTGTGTCAGCGGCCACTGCTACCAGGGAATACTTATCGCCTGTGCCGCTCTGGAGGACTGGATCGAGCAAGGCACCACAACTGACCTCCGCGAAAGCCGACTGGCACAGTTTGCCGTTGATTTCGGTGATCGTCGCGTCTTTGCCGGTGTGCACTACCCGACCGACAACATCGCCTCATGGATTGTGTGTCTGGGGTTTATCCCCTGGATGTTTAAAGATCCGGTGCGCATTGCTAAATTTGTTGTCGATGCTATCCGCAACCACAGCGAAGTCTATAAGCTTGCCACGCAACAGTTTCCGAACGACCCTGGTTTATCATTGTCACTGGATTTACTGAACTCAAGGCTTGACGCCGGCGCCTAGAATACCGGCCGGTCAGAGCCCCCCCCTGACCGGCTTATTCTGCCAGACAACTCATCACCGTTTCACAGACGGGACACCATCGGTGCTTCGCACCGGCCGATGACAAGGGCAGATCAACTCCTGGATGGTCGCCACTGCCTCTGTGTTAACCGTACAGCGCTGCTACCTCACGGGCCCGTTCGGCAACAGCACGGCGCAGCGCCGCCGGGCCAAGTACCTCGACATCCGGCCCATGCCGCATGATATCCATAATTAATTCTGTCGGGTGGCTAAAGGGAACTTCCATCAAGTAGTGACCTGTCGGGTCAAAACCGCCACGCTGTTCCGGATGCCAGACCTCACCCTCGACATACCGTGCTGCCAGTGGGGTAAATCGCAGTTTGGCCCACGAGCGGCTGGCACCACCAAAGATTCCGTAGCCGGTGTCATAGTATTTCTTTAACGTTGATTCAGCGACCGGTTTTGCCTTTGCGTCAAGCACGATGCAATCGAGTATGGCGTCCAGGGAGAATGTCCGGATATCATTTGAGCGATGGCACCAGGCTCCCAGATACCAATTGTCGCGGTAGTGAATCAGCCGTTGTGGCGACACGATCCGCCGGGCATCGGTTTGCCGGCTTTGGCGGGCCCCGTACGCGATCTCCAGCCGCTGACGCTTCACCAGCGCCGAACCGACACTTTTAAAATGCGCAAGGTCGTTGCGTCTGGCACTGGTGGACAGCAGCTTTACCCGCTTTTTTATCTCTGCCGTGTCGACACTGTCCTGACCGATGATAGCGGTCAGTCGCCCCATCAATGGTTCAAGCTGGCGGCCTATTGGGCCGTCTTTATCAATGGAGCCCAGCAGGTACTGCATGGTGGCAAGTGCGTGCAGTTCCTGCTCACTGAACCACAGGCCGGGCAATTGAA
The DNA here is from genome assembly GCA_938003855.1 of uncultured Granulosicoccaceae bacterium. Taxonomy (GTDB): domain Bacteria; phylum Pseudomonadota; class Gammaproteobacteria; order Granulosicoccales; family Granulosicoccaceae. Next base: position 10,731 of record CALKXD010000090.1, read on the forward strand.
ACCTGGGCCCGACCTGAGTGGCGTCGTTGTATCGATAACCGCGTAATTCGGCATCCCAGATAATCGGGGCATTCAGCCGATCCCGCATGTATTCGAGATCCCGTTTAAAGGTGGCCAGCGAGACGCCAAGTGCATCAAGCAAGTCAGCACGTGTGGTCACTCTGTGCCGTGCCAGCATCTGCTCGATTTTGTAGATACGCTCAATTCTATCCAAGCGGTTCTCCGGTGGCTCACCCCATGAGCCACTAAGCTGCCACAATGGTCCCCGTCAATCAACCTACTGCAAAAAAACAAAAGGGGACGCAATGCGATACAACACCAGTAAACACGCGGAAACCAGAATGCAGCAACGTGGCATATCGGCCAGGCTTGTCCGCAATGTTATCAGCTATGGCAGCACGCACCGGGTTCCGGGCGGCGCAGTTGCAAAGCGCATCAGCCGCAAAGACCTGAAAGAGCTTGACCAGATCCTGCCGCGACACGAACTGAAAGAAATGAATCGGCAGCGCGATGTCTACGTGGTGATGCAGCACGCCAACGTCCTTACGGTCGGGCACCGAACGGCCCGGTTTCACCGGTAGGCACCCGGCTCTACACGGTCGTCCGGATCAAGCAGATCCGGACGCCTGAGTCACAGAAGATCAGCGATCTGCACAATCAATTTGTCGGTTAAGTTTGTAGGTCATTCCTGCAACGCACTGGCAACCGGACACCTCTATGGATCAAAATAATCACCCTACTCCTGTAATGCAGGGGAAATCAACGCCGGCGTCAATAACCGGCCAGTCGGTCAACCAGCATACGACGTCAGAAATGTGTACCGGGTTTGGCTGGCCGGTGCGAAATTTTACCCCCGATGCTACCTAGACAAGCTGTTTTATTTGTTACTTATTTGTCCCATCAAAACACTATAAAAATAGACCCCGATCCAGGTCACCACAAAACAGGGTGAACGCTGCGGGCTATACGGAGAGTTAAATGACCACCACACACAACCGCATTGAATGCCCTAACTGCCAGCACGAAGTAGACGTTAACCGGATTCTGCACCAGAAGCTCGAAGCAGATCTAAAGAAAAAATACAACCGGCAACTTAAACAGCAGCAAGTATCACTGGAAGAAGAACGCCGTAAAATTGCCGATACTCAGGCAGCCATTGAGGCAAGAGAAAAAGAAATCGAGGAACAGATTCGCCGCGGTATCGACGACAAACTGCGCTGCGAGCGGCAGAAGATTATCGACGCCGAACGCATCAAAGCAGAATCCGCACAGTCAGACAGCATTGCGATGCTGGAAAAAGAACTGCATGCACAGCAAAATAAAGTGAAAGAGCTCCATAAAACGCGAACCGAAATCGCAAAACTGCAGCGTGAAAAAGACGCACTAAAGCTAAACCTTGAAGCAGAGAACGAAATCAAGTTCAACGCTGCACTGGCCGACGAGCGAGTTAAAATTCAGCAGCGGGAATCACAGCGCAATGAGCTACGGGTAAGTGAAAAAGAACATATCATCAAGCAGCTTCGAGATCAGCTAACGCAAGCTCAACAAAAAGCCGAACAGGGCTCTGTGCAAACACAGGGTGAAGTACAGGAGCTTGCCGTTGAACGCTGGCTGCAATCGCAATTCGCACTCGACGCCATTGAAGAAATCAACAAAGGCGCTCTGGGAGGCGATTGCGTGCAAATTGTTAATACCCGGGAACGACAAAACTGCGGCACCATTTACTATGAAAGCAAGCGTACTAAATCATTTCAGACCGGCTGGATCGAAAAATTCAAAGCAGACATACAGCGCCGCAACGCCGATATCGGTGTGTTGGTCACCGCCGCTATGCCTGCCGATATGGACCGCATGGGCATGCGTGACGGCATCTGGATTTGCACCTATGAAGAATTCAAAGGGCTGAGCCAGGTGCTCAGACAAACGCTTATCCAGCTTGATCGCGCTGTGGTTAGCCGGGAAAATCGGGGGGATAAAATGCACATGCTTTACGACTACCTCAGTGGCAACGAATTTCGCCAGCAAGTGGAATCGATTGTTGAAGGATTTACACAGATGCAGATGGATCTCGACAAAGAAAAAAGATCCATGCAGGGACACTGGAAAAAACGCGAAAAACAGATCGACCGGGTACTGACCAACACCACCTATATGTACAGCACAGTCAGGGGGATCGCAGGATCGGCGATTCCAGAGGTTCCGGCACTGGAGATGGATAACTACGGTGTGTACAACCAGTAGCCTGCGCAGGTTCAGGCCTTGATACCCCGACGCACTACCTGCCCCGACGACAATAATCGGTTGATCGTCGGGCTTTATCCCGCAGCGGATAAGCCAACGTAGACGCGCTTGAAAGCAAACCACTTGGATCGATCAGAGAACCCCCGGTCGCCTGCCCTTGTGCTCAGAATCTATGGATTATTGACTGCCGGTACTGGTTGAATCGACCGGCGCATTGCGCTGATTTTTCAGTCTGTGCTTTTTTACATGAGGGTAGGCTGTATCCAAACGAGATACATGCTGTTACAACTTGTTACGTGACTGAGAAGAATCAGCCCGGCCATCAGTTATCATCCCGGCTGGCTAACCACGAGCAAACCGATGAAAAAAATTCTTAATCACCCGTGGTTCTTCTGGTTGATTCTGGCACTGCCATCGATACCGATGACGCTGGCACTAAGCCAGGGCAGTGACCCGGAAGGCCTGCTTCACCCCAGTGGTGAATTTTCCGCAAGGCTGATGATCATCGCCATGATGCTCACACCGCTGCTGCTGTTGTGCAGAAACATGAACTGGAAGACCGGCTGGGTCCTGTGGCTGTTGAAGCGGCGGCGCGCACTGGGTGTGGCGGCTTTTTGCTACGCGCTATTGCACACCCTTTTATATATTCTTGATATGTGGTCCTTACAGGATATGCTGGCCGAACTCCCGACGCCGGGCATCTGGACCGGCTGGCTGGCATTTGCCATATTTATTCCACTGGCATTAACCAGCAACTCTATAAGCGTGGCGGCACTAGGCAATCGATGGAAGGTGCTCCAGCGCGGAGTCTATCTGGCGGCCCTGTTCACCCTGGTGCACTGGATATTTGTGCACAACAACCCGGGGCCGGCGCTGGTGCATTTTGTACCACTTGCTGTGTTGGAAATTTATCGGATAGTACAGTTTGCCAAACATCGTAACGCGGAGACACTAAGCACATGACCCAAACCAGAATCATCCCACTGATCCTCCTTGTCAGCCTGCTTGCTGCAGGGAACATTTACGCCACCGGACGCATGAGCTGTGACTCCGGCGACAAAAGCACCTGGAAAACCAAAGCCGAGCTTATCGAAAAAATAACCGCTGACGGCTGGACGGTTCGCAAGGTCAAAGAAGACGGCGGGTGTTACGAGGTCTATGGCCGTGACCCGGAGGATCGCCGTGTTGAAGCCTACTTTGATCCGCTAACGCTGGAGAACCTGCTGATCGCCCGACGGGGTGAGATACTGTACAAGAAAGCACAATAAGGGATAGCGACGAACGCGGTTAATGCTATTACGCGTTGTTGCTGACCAAGGTTAACCACTCTGCCGCCTGTTTCTGTCTGCGGCACAGTGGCACTATTTTATAGGATAGCGCTATCGCCCGGCATCTGCCCGCAGGGAGGTCAGGCCAATACCGGTGGAATCAAAACCACCATCCACACTGAGCTCCTGACCGGTAATAAAACTGCTTTCATCACTGCACAGAAAATAGATCGCATTGGCTACCTCCTCTTCACGTCCGTAGCGATTTAGCGGCATAGCTGCGTGATAGTCAGCGCGAATTTCATCGCTATGGACCTTTTTTGCCATGGCGGTGTCAATCGGGCCGGGCGCTACCGCATTAACCCGGATACCGTCTTCGCCAAGTTCTGCCGCAAACTGCCGGGTCAGATGGGCAAGTGCCGCTTTAGAAGTGCCATACGCGCTGCGCAGCGTACTGGCACGCAGCCCGGAAATTGAGGTGACGTTAACAATGGCCCCGGACCCTTGCCGACGCATCTGCGGCACGCAGGCTTGCGAACATAAAAACGGTCCATTGAGGTTGGTGGCCAGTATGTCGCTCCACAGTGCAAAGGAGGTTTCAGTAACGGGCTTGAAATCCGCGATACCGGCATTGTTTACCAGCGCATCAATGCGTCCCAGATTGTCGATCACCTCTGCCACCGATTGCTGCACCTGCTGTTGATCTGACACATCGCAGACCATCTTCAGCACGCGGTTGGATGCCGTCATTGCACTGACCGCCTGTTCCAGCGTGGCTTGATTGTTGTCCAGCATGACGACGTGATAGCCCTCTGCCAGAAAACGCTGCGCTACCGACAAGCCGATGCCACGCGCGGCACCGGTGATGATGGCTACTTTATCGAATTGGTCAGTCATGTTGGTATCCGGGTTTTGGTTGCAGCGTGGACGCACACCGGCACGTGCCTGGCACAGCTGTCCTCATGATTTTATTATTTCATTGATTTCGAGCAGATTCATACTGGGATCATACACATAAAGATGGCGCATACCGGGGATGGCAAACGTACCAGTCAGTGAGTAGGGAATACCCGCCGCTTTCAGGCGCTCGATAACCTGATCGAGATCTTTAACCTGCAATGCCACATGACCACCAATCGACGGGTTGTGATCGAGCTGGTTTTTACGCGCAAACGCAGGCTCCGGCCGGATCAGGTGCAGGCCTGCATTGTCACCTTCACTGGTGGAAGTGGTTGGGAAGATCGTCAGTTTTTCAGGATCAGCACTGATGTGACCCACCTGCTCGGCCGGGGGAAAAATCCAGCTGCCTTCGGCCATGCCGACGATATCGGTGTAAAAACGTGCGGACACACGGACATCGTTAGCAGGTAAATTGACGTGATGAATAGTACAGCTCATTGCTGGGTTTCCTTTGGTTGGTAGTAAGATTGCCGGTTGGTGCAGTAACCAACAGGCTTTTGGGAGTCTACACCGTTTTGCTCAAAAGATAGCCGGAGGCACTCAGCATTGGCTTTGTCACACTGAGCAATCGTTGCATTTCAAACGGGTTAACCGTCACTGACCACGATCATCTTCAACACCATCACTTACCGCACCACGGCAACTCAATCGGGCTTATTTGGCTTGAGTTATCGCTAAAGCGGTTACGTCACTGACTTATTCGAGTAACATTCAGGACAGAAACTATTCGAGGAAAAGACCATGGGATGTCAGTATTTCGATCCTTGCAGCGGTGGTGCCGACAGCTTCACTGTGGCAATGCCAAAGCTCACTTTCGGTCGCGGAACGCTCGCAGAAACCGGCGCACGTGCCGCCGATCTAGGCATCAAACGCATTGCGCTGTTTACCGATCCACAACTTGAAGACGGTGCGCTGGTGGCAACCGTTACCGAGTCACTGAAACGCGCTTCGATCGAGGTACTGGTGTTTTCGGACATTCGCATTGAGCCGGACGACGATACCATTATGCGGGCCGCCAAATTTCTTGCCGACACCAACACCGATGGTGCCATATCCGTCGGCGGCGGCTCAGTGATGGACACAACCAAAGCCGCGCTGATGATTGACGCTCATGGCGGCCACATACGCGAGTACTTTGCACCGCCTATCGGTGATGGCAAAGCGATTCCAGGCCCCCTTGCACCACATATCGCCTGCTCAACCACCTCGGGTACCGGGTCGGAATGCACATCGATCTCGGTCATCCGTGTCAACGAGCTCAACACCAAGTTTGTGGTCGCACATCCCCACTTGCTGCCCACCGCCGCCATCGTTGATCCGCAGTGCTGCGACAGCCTGCCAGCCAACGTGGTTGCATCGACCGGTTTTGATTTGCTTAGCCATGCTCTCGAATGCTACACCGCCCGGGCCTACACCAGGCTTAGTGCGGTAGCAGATCCGACCGCTCGCCAGCTGATACAGGGGGCTAATCCGTTTAGTGATCTGGCTGCCAGAGAAGCACTTGATATTGCCGGTAAATACCTCGCACGGGGCGTGGCGGATAGCACCGACAATGAGGCCCGTGACAATCTGATGTGGGGCGCTACCCTGGCGGGGATTGCGTTTGGTAACTCCGGCACTCATCTGCCGCATGCGATGTCGTATGGAGTGACTCACCTGATGAGCAACATCACCAGCGACGGCTACCCGGTGGCCTCGCCGTTTGTACCGCATGGCATCAGTGTCATTGTCTGTGCACCATCGATTTTCCGCTACACCGCCGAGGGCGCACCTGATCGACACCTGGAAGCGGCGAACTATCTCGGTTCGGACAGCGTTGGTGCCACACCGGATGATGCCGGTGAAATTCTCTCGACACGGCTGATCGAACTAATGCGTGCGACTCACATGCCGAACGGTCTGGGCGGTATCGGATTCAGCGCTGCCGATGTAAAAGCATTGACTGAATCCTCTTCGCGGCAAAAGCGCGCTATTGCCAACGCACCGCGGGATTCCAACCTGGTCGACATGGAAAATATGTACAGTGGCGCGATCAGCTACTGGTAAAACCCGAGCCGCTTGTCTAAACCCTCAGTAACAAACCGCTGGCGTCACTGCCGCTCAACTGATCCGGCCCCTGTGGTCATTCGTTGAATCTGCCTACCCATGGAGTTTTCATGTCAGTATTGTTTAGCCCGGTCACCGTTCGCGGTGTCACCTTCCCGAACCGCGTCGTGGTGTCGCCTCTGTGCATGTACTCAGCCGAAGACGGTTTGGCGCAACCATGGCACTTTGCGCATCTCAGCACCTTTGCACGCGGCAAAGCAGGGCTGGTGTTTGCAGAGGCCACGGCTGTCGAGGCGATTGGTCGAATCACCCCCGCCTGCCTCGGAATCTGGACCGACGAACAGGCAGACGCCTTAAAACCCACTACCGCCTTCATTGAAGAGATGGGATGTGTTCCGGGTATTCAGCTGGCACACGCGGGCCGCAAAGCCTCAACAGCGCCACCCTTTCTGGGGGGTAAACCACTGCCGTCCGACGATGCACAGGCCTGGCCTGTAGTTGGGCCCAGCGCGATTGCCGTCGGGCCGGGATTCCCGACTCCCCACGAGCTGTCCGTCGCAGAGATTCAAGCACTGACGGCAAGTTTCGTGGCGGCCGCCCGACGCTCTGTGACCGCAGGCTTCAAGGTGATAGAACTGCACGGAGCGCACGGTTATCTGATGCACAGCTTTTTGTCCCCGATCTCAAACCAGCGTAGCGATGAGTACGGCGGTGATATCGACGGTCGGATGCGCTTCCCACTGGAAGTATCCCGCGCTGTTCGCGCAGAGGTCGGCGACGATATGCCTCTGTTCTTCCGCATTTCAGCCGTCGATGGCATTGAAGGCGGCTGGACAATGGACGACTCTGTCACGCTGGCCAAAGCACTGGGTGAAAACGGCATTGACGTGGTCGACTGCTCGTCCGGCGGAGTCAGTGGTGCTCCCCGCTTCCGTACTGATGACGACGGCAAACCGCTGACCACCAGCTCCGCGCGTCAGCCGGGTTTTCAGGTCCCCTACGCGCAGCGGATCGCCAGTGAAACCGATCTGAAATCAATGGCGGTTGGCGTGATCATCGACCCTCACCAGGCTGAGCAGATAGCCAGTTCCGGTGATGCGGATTTTATTGCACTGGGGCGGGAAATCATGCACAACCCGTTCTGGCCATTGCATGCCGCCCGAACCCTTGATGCCGACGCCGACTTTGCTCTCTGGCCAAAACAATATAAATGGGCGGTGGACCGGCGCGCACAGATTGCACCGCTGAACAACTAGAACCGGCACGGTACGGCAAGCGGCTACAGCGGCTTCGCGTTGATGTTGGAATCAGGCCGTTTGAGCGTTTTCAGCGCTCAGACGCTACGGCTGTGTCGGCACCGCAGCCTACAAGACTCTGCACTGATCCATGGTGCGCAAAGCTCCGCGTGAAATATCCACAGTGGTGTGCGAGTCCGCGCGCCACCGCTGATACAACAGGCTATAATCCCGCCGACAAAGCAGACTCAGACACTGATCCAGGATTGCCGGTGACAGTGAATACATCGAATTATCACTGCGATGCATCCGGTCTGATGAAATTTCGCAAAATAGCACGCATATTGGCTTGCTAAATCACAAAGCCAGGAATACCAGAGCCGTTTTTCTCGTATAATGGCGGGCTACCGACAGTTATCATCCACGGGACACTACATTGATTTCCACCGCCAATATCACAATGCAGTTTGGCGCCAAGCCGCTGTTCGAAAATATTTCCGTCAAGTTCGGCGACGGCAATCGCTATGGCCTGATTGGCGCTAACGGTTGCGGCAAGTCGACCTTCATGAATATCCTTGGCGGATCACTCGAGCCTACCTCAGGGAACGTCAGTATCACACCCAACGAGCGTCTCGGTAAGCTGAATCAGGATCAATTCGCTTTCGAGTCCTACTCTGTACTCGACACTGTGATCATGGGTCACAAAGAGCTGTGGGATGTGAAGCAGGAACGTGAGCGAATCTATAGCCTGCCCGAGATGACTGAAGAAGACGGCATGAAAGTCGCCGAGCTCGAAGGACAGTTTGCGGAAATGGATGGCTATACAGCTGAGAGTCGCGCCGGTGAATTTTTATCCGGCGCCGGTATCGACGAATCACTGCACAACGGCCCTATGAGCGAAGTAGCACCGGGCTGGAAACTTCGAGTGCTGCTGGCACAGGCGCTGTTCAGCTCCCCCGACATTCTGTTGCTCGACGAGCCGACCAACAACCTCGACATCAATGCAATCCGCTGGCTCGAAGGTGTACTGAAAGCGCAGGACAGCACCATGGTCATCATCTCGCACGATCGCCACTTCCTCAACGCTGTCTGCACACACATGGCAGACATCGACTACGGTGAACTGCGTGTCTACCCGGGCAACTATGACGACTTCATGACTGCATCCACCCAGGCACGCGAGCGCCTGCAATCGGAGAACGCCAAGAAGAAAAGCCAGATCGCCGATCTGCAGCAGTTTGTCAGCCGCTTTTCTGCCAACGCATCAAAAGCACGTCAAGCCACATCGCGCGCCAAGCAGATCGAAAAAATTCAGCTAGCCGACATCAAACCATCGAGCCGTGTCAGTCCTTACATTCGCTTCACGCAGGATAAAAAACTGCACCGCCTGGCGCTGACCCTTGAAAACCTCGGGCACGGCTTTGACGAAGGCCCGCTGTTCAGCAACGGCGAATTACTGCTTGAGGCTGGCACCCGACTCGCCGTCATCGGTGAAAACGGTACTGGCAAGTCCACGTTTCTGCGTCTGCTGATGAACAAAATCAGTCCGGACCATGGCCGAATCCAATGGTCTGAAAATGCCTCCCTCGGCTATTGTCCGCAAGACAGCACTGCCGACTTCGACACCGAACTGAACCTGTTTGACTGGATGACTCAATGGCGCAAGCCAGAGCACGATGATCAGATCGTACGCAGTACCCTCGGACGTCTACTTTTCTCGAACGACGATTTCACCAAAAAAGTTAAAGTCTGCTCGGGAGGGGAAAAGAACCGATTGCTGTTCGGCCATATGATCATGACATCCCCCAATGTGCTGATCATGGATGAACCCACCAACCACCTGGACATGGAGTCCATCGAAGCACTTAACCTGGCGCTCGAACACTACGAAGGCACGCTGATATTCGTCAGCCACGATCGCGAGTTTGTCTCCTCACTGGCTAACCGTATCATTGAAATCAGCGATAATAAACTCAATGACTTCCAGGGCACTTACGATGAATTTCTAGCCAGTCAGCAGGCAGAAAGCAAGGTTGCCAACTTCTAGAAAAAACAGAGCACTGCTGCGCAACAGCTAATCAGGGCTGTTGCCGCTCCGGGGACTAACGTATCTGCCATTGCCTTATTAATGATTCGCGGTGGTCGTGTATCACAGCTATCTACCACGCAGACTCCCGCGCCACCCGGCTATAGACGTCCAGCGTCCGAAGCAATGCAACGCGATTCCGGGTTCACGGTATTGCTGCTATAGAGCTTGCGACAAACAGGGATCAGACATGCCGTACCTGACCCCCTTCCACCACACGACCTGTTTTCCTGCCAATTGCACACCGCTGCCTTAATTGATTGATCGATCGACCGCACACACAGGCGGCGGTCAGCCATAGATAAGTGGCTTCTTACAGCCGTGTTACGTCAACTCGCAGAATGATGACGAATGTATACCGCCCGCCGAAGCCGCGCCTGATACCCTGCAGCGACAATGACGTGACCGATCAACCCGCCCAGGGAACCCGCTGTGATTACGCAAACAGCGCGTGTGGGACAGGTAAATCCTGTCAGACCTTGCGGTTGTTGCTTGCACACGCTGGAGTCTGCCAAATACCAGCTGATTACTGACAACAGAGGAGCGCTGCGTGAATCGAACCTTTCCAGGCACACTATTGCCAACCGCAATCGGGCTATGCCCGGATAGACAGGAACCCGAAAACCAGACCTTATTTGTCATGACGCTTGAAATCGGCTGAATTCTTGTCTATGGTACCTGTCATGACACAAAAAACAGCTACACCATCTGCCCGCAAAGGCAGCACACATCATGGATTGAACCAACCGATGAAAAATCTCATCCTGGCCAGCACACTCATTTTGCTAAGCGCATGTGGTGGCAGCTCTTCGACCAGCACGGACACCGGCGTCATAGGCAACGACAACCCGGCTACACCGGAGACACCCACCACCCCTGAAACACCCGGCACTCCGGACACCCCGCCTGAAACACCCGGCACGCCGGACACCCCGCCTGAAACACCCGGCACACCAGACACTCCACCTGAAACACCCGGCACGCCCGGGACACCTGACACTCCGGAACCAGAGATTGCCGCTGGTAGCTGCGCTCCCGGCACATCAGGCACCACACTGGTGAGTAACACGACACCGGTCCGCACCACCGGCAATGCCTATTACCCGGATATGGGCCCACAGTGTGTCTACCCTGCCAGTCAGTTCGATGGTCCGGGACTGAGTTACGGCGACTTTCTTATTATCAACAATGCATGGAACGGGCAGACCTCTACTGCAGACTGGTCTCAATGCATCAGCATTGCAGCAGCCGGCGATGGCTCGATCAATCCATCGTGGACCTTTGACTGGGGCAATGAAGACGATTTACAGCCGGGCTTTTTCGAATGGGAAGTGAAGTCATACCCCGAAGTTATATATGGCGCCAAGTCCGCAACCGAAATGTCAGCGCCCTGCGAAAGCACCGGACTGCCAGCACCGGTCAGCCAACTGCCTGATCTGTCTATCGCCTACAGCTACAGCTCGCAACTCACCGACAACCGCATTGGCGACAAAGGCGACGAAGCGAACAACCCGGCGACGGTCAGCGGTGGCGACAGAAACGTTGCGATTGAGTCGTTCTTTCACTCCAGCTGCGAAATCACCCGCGGTGTCAGCTCCAACATGGAATTGGAACTGATGGTCTGGCTGGAAGTTGGAAACGAGCGTCTGCCGTCCGGCAGTGCCCCGCAATATGTTTATACCAATACGGCCGGTGAGCAGTACGATGTCTACACCAAGGCCGGTAGCGATAACTACCTGGCCTATGTAGCCAAAAACCCGGTGCGTAGCGGCACGCTCGACTGGAGTGCATTTATAGAAGACGCCAGAAGCAATGCCGGCAACTATGGAATAAAAGCGCTGCAGGATTCCTGGTGCCTGGCCAACGTGATTTTTGGCTCAGAGATCTGGTGGGGTGAAGGCAGTATTAACCTGGACTACTATCAGATTACCCGCACGTACTGATGACAGCATTCCCCGGTAGTCTGGCGGGTCAGCGCCAGACTACCGGGTTCGCACTCATTAGTTAACGCAGTTTACTTAAACCTGAAAATAGTCGCGGCAGCTTGCGATCATGGTGTCGACATCCTCGTTACTGATGTCCTTGTGCAGGACTAAGCGCACTTTATCGGCAGCTGATATGCAAATACCCTTTTGTTGCAGATGCTCAGCCAGCGGGGTCGCCACTGAAGCGCCACAATCCAGAAACACCATATTGGTCTGCACGGAGGCATCGCACAGGTTAAATTCACTAATCGGGCGCAACCCATCATAGAGTTTTTCAGCCTTACTGTGATCCTCGGCAAGCCGCTCAACGTTTTCATTCAACGCCACCATGCCGGCCGCAGCAATAAAACCCGCCTGCCGCATGCCACCGCCGAGCACTTTGCGCCATCGTCGTGCTTTGTTTATTAGTTCAGTGCTGCCAGCCAACACTGAGCCCACCGGCGCGCACAGTCCCTTCGACAAGCACACCGAGATAGAATCAAAGTAACGAGTGATTTCGGTGATCTCTATGCCAAGCGCCACCGACGCATTGAACACGCGCGCACCATCGAGGTGTAAAGCAAGCGCTCTGGTGTCGACAAGCTCACGGACTTCGGCCAGATAGCTGAGTGGCAGCACCTTGCCGCCAACGGTATTTTCCAGAGCGATCAGTCGCGTATTGGCAAAATGAATATCGTCAGGCTTAATCGCCGCTTCTATATCCTGCAGAGACAGCGTGCCGTCATCGCGAAACTCCAGCGGCTGTGGCTGTATGCTACCGAATATCGCAGCCCCGCCGCCTTCGTATTTATAGGTATGCGCCTGCTGCCCGACGATATATTCATCGCCACGCTCACAATGCGCCAGTAGTGCCAGCAGATTGGTTTGCGTGCCACTGGACGCAAACAGAGCCGCTTCATATCCGAGTTTGTCAGCGGCCAACTGCTCAAGCGCGTTAACGGTCGGGTCCTCACCATAGACGTCATCGCCTACACGGGCCTCTGTCATTGCTGCATGCATGGCAGCGGTTGGCAGGGTTACGGTATCACTTCGAAAATCGATCTGTGTCGGCAATTGTAGCGTCATGTCTGTGGCCTGCGTGTTATCTCGACAGCGTCAGGGTCATTGGCGTAGTAGTCGTCCATCTCTTCTATAAACGGATTTAGATCAGGTTTATGAATTTTCAGTTCGGCGCGATTCATACCGTCCATCTCATGTGGGAACACCAACCACTGATCTGTCTCATGGATATAATAATGCGGCGTTAAGTCGGTGCGGTTTTTAGATGGCTTAAAATACGGCGTGGCGATGCGTATTTCCTCTGGCGTATTGCGACGCGCCTTGGTCGAGAGTGTTTGCATGACCCCCTGCACACTCAGTCCGGTATCGTATACGTCGTCCACAATCAGCAGGGAATCGTCAGCGTTAACGTTATTGATCAGGTAGTCCAGTCCGTGCACCCGGACTGGCGCTTCGAGTCGGCTTTTGCCACTGTAGGACGACGTGCGAATGGATATGTGATCAGTATGCACGCCATAGAAATCGAGAATTTCCTGTACCGCGATCCCCACTGGTGTACCACCGCGCCAGATGCCGACGATAAAATTCGGGTGAAAGCCGCTTTTTAATATATTTACCCCTAGTCGCCACGAATCTTCGAGCAAGGACTGGGCATTGATATAGTGTTTTTCTATCACGAGTTACTCGCTGGCAAATCTCTTTGCGCGTTGGGTCAGCTGTGTGTTGATCTGATTCACTTGTTTAACGCGAGGCGAACTAGAGAGCTTCCAGACTGCTGTGAATCTGTTGCAGCCGCTGCAGGGGATTATCGGCGGCGGTGACTGAGCGTCCAATCACCAGATAGCTAGCCCCGTTTTCAATGGCCTGCTGCGGCGTTGTGATGCGGGTTTGATCATCAGCACTGTCCTCTGACAGCCGTATCCCCGGAGTCACCGATAACTGACCGGGTGTTTGTTCTTTCAGCAGTGCCGCTTCCCGCGCTGAGCAGACGACTCCATCCAACCCGCAACGCTGTGCTAACTGCGCCAGTGCGACCACTTGCTCGTCGACAGTGCGTGTCACACCGGTAGCAGCCAGCCCGCTGTCGCTCATGCTGGTGAGTACTGTGACTGCAATCAGTAGTGGTACACCCGGCCCTGCAGTCCCCACCGCATCTCTGGCACCGGCCATCATTTGTTCGCCACCGCTGGCGTGCACATTGACCATCCATACGCCAAGTTTTTTTGCCGCCCGGCAAGCACCGGCAACCGTGTTGGGGATATCGTGAAACTTCAGGTCGAGAAAAATATCAAAGCCCATCGCGTGCAGGTTATCGATAACCGCCGGGCCGGCCGCAGTGAATAATTCTTTGCCCACTTTTACCCGACACAGCGCGGGATCAAGCGTGCGTGCCAGCGTTAGTGCATCAGGCGCTGATGCAAAATCGAGGGCCACTATTATGCGTTTGCGATCACTCACCTTCAGCTCCTATGATTATTTTGACCGAGTTCCAGTTCTCACATCCCGGACAGCGCCACTGGATTTGCTTACAGCGGTAGCCACAGCGCTCGCAGCGGTACTGAGGCTTTTCACCCACCACGCCACGCAGCATCGCCACCACCGCCGCTATTTTGTCTTTGTCTCGTGATTTGGTGGTTTCGAGCTCCCGCTCCGCCCACTCGCGTAAGCCTTTCAGGGAAGGACGTCTGGCAATTTGCTCAATAAAGAACTCACTGGCACTTTTGTCTCCCTCCAACTCACTGATGGCATCCCGCGCGAGCTTGATCACGGTATAGCTGTTCTTGCGCTCACGGATATAGGCCAGGTGTTTTTTCATCGCTGCTTCATCACCATTCTCGCGCAGCGAGAAAAACACTGACTCGGCGATTTCAGGGGCAAACGTCGGATGGTGGTGCTCGATACGGAAAAAATATTCCAGCGCTTTATTGTAGTTTTTCAGTTCAACACTCTGCCGCCCCAGCATCAGTAAGGCGCGACTGCATTGTGTGTCACTGGCCAGCGCTTGATGCAGCCATTTTTCTGATTCGTCGAGCTTGTCTTCGAGTTCAAGCATTGCTGCAATCTCACAGGAATACTGGGCAATCAGCGTATTTTTGTCTTCTTCCGCCATGCCCTGACTGCCACGCGCCAACTCGACGGCGTTTTCCCATTCCTGTTGTTTTTCGTAGAGTCTCAACAGACTGGTACGTGCATCGGCTTTTTGCGGATGCTCCCGGACCAGGGGTATCAGCAGCGCTTCGACGCGGTCAAGCAGACCGGCACCGGCATAGTCCCGCGACAGCTCAAGGGTCACCAGTCGCCGCTGTTCGTCGGACAGGCTTTCTGCCGACAGCAAGTGCTCATGAACGCCGATCGCACGTGAGTACTCACCACCACGTCGAAAGGCATCGGCTAGCGTCAGGTAGACATCAACGGAGGTTTCATCGACGACGTATTGTTCGAGCAGACCGACCAATTCCGGGTCTCGTTCGACACGGTCATCGTGGTCTGGCAGCAACGTAGCGAGATCAGTCGCGCGGCGGGGCACCCATAGTCGGCTGACCAGGTAGCGCATTTTTTCGTATCCGATACACCAGCCGGCAAATCCGGCAAGCAGCACCAGCCACCACGAGAATTCCATCAATTTAAATATCGTTACGGACGAGGACCGGATAGCTAATTCTGACGGTCTGGTGATGGGATGTCGAGAAAAGCTTTAACGCTAACCGTGCGATCAGCGTTACTAAAAAATGATCAGACCGGTGTTAGTCGTCAGTGCCGGTTTTCTGATGCGGGGGCTCCATCCCGTTGGCATTAGCCAGACTTTTTGCGTAACCGGTGTTTACGCGTTCGCGTAATTCTTTGCCCGGCTTGAAGTGAGGTACATATTTACCACGCAAGGCTACTGCATCGCCTGATTTAGGGTTACGGCCCATTCTGGGTGGACGGAAATGCAGGCTGAAACTGCCAAAGCCACGGATTTCTATTCGTTCACCGGTGGACAGAGCGCCACTCATGCGTTCCAGCAAACCTTTAACCGCCAGTTCCACATCGCGCAACGCAAGGTGTGACTGGTTGTCGGCTAATGCTTCAATCAAATCAGATTTGGTCATTGGCCCAAACTCCGGAGGTTGCAAAATCTTGCAGCGCACCGGACCGGGTCCGGTGCACGCAAGGCCTTTTACTAATCTGATTTCGACGTATCGTCGGACTCAGATGATGCAGCACTATCGAGTGCACCCATTTGCTCTTTCATCAAGTCGCCAAGAGTGGTTGCTGTTGGTGCAGAGCTCTGCGCATAGTCACGCATTGCTTCACCTTCCTCATCCGTTTCCTTCGCCTTGATCGACAGCGATATCGCTCTGGCTTTGCGATCGATGTTGATGAACTTGGCTTCCAGTTCATCGCCTTCTTTTAAGTGCATACGGAGATCTTCGATACGATCCCGTGCGTACTCGCTTGCTCGCATGATGCCTTCAACGCCATCACCAAGATTTACCATCGCTACTTTTGTATCGACTTCGGTGATAACCCCTTTAATTATCGAACCTTTGGGGTTGTCTGCGACAAATTGACCGAATGGATCCTGCTCTAACTGCTTGACACCAAGTGAGATACGCTCACGCTCAGGATCAACTGCCAGAACCACCGCTTCGATCTCCTGGCCCTTCTGGAAGTTTCGCACGGCTTCTTCGCCGGTGTCGTTCCAGGAGAGATCAGACAGGTGGATCAAGCCGTCAATGCCACCGTCCAGACCAATGAAGATACCGAAATCGGTGATCGATTTGATCTTGCCGGAGACTTTGTCTGCCTTGTTGAATTTGTCTGCAAATTCATCCCATGGGTTTTGCTTACACTGCTTAACACCCAGCGAGATGCGGCGACGCTCTTCGTCGATGTCGAGGATCATTACTTCGATCTCATCACCAAGCGCGACAACCTTGTTGGGGTTGACGTTGCGGTTTGTCCAATCCATCTCGGAGACGTGCACCAGACCTTCAACACCTTCTTCGATCTCGACAAAGCAACCGTAGTCAGCGATGTTGGTGACCTTACCGAAGATGCGAGTGTTTTCAGGGTAGCGACGGACCAGATCCATCCACGGATCATCACCCAGTTGCTTGAGTCCGAGAGAAACGCGATTGCGCTCACGATCAAACTTAAGAACCTTAACTTTCATTTCCTGACCGACTTCGACAACTTCGCTCGGATGCTTAACACGCTTCCATGCCATATCGGTGATGTGCAACAGTCCGTCGATGCCGCCAAGATCAAGGAACGCACCATAATCGGTGAGGTTCTTGACGATACCGGTGACTTCCTGTCCTTCCTGCAGGCTCTCGAGCAGTTGCTCGCGCTCGGCAGAGTACTCTGACTCGACAACCGCACGACGTGAGACAACAACGTTGTTGCGGCGGCGATCAAGCTTGATCACCTTAAATTCGAGTTCCTTACCTTCGAGGTAGCTGGTGTCTCGCACTGGACGTACATCAACCAGTGACCCCGGCAGGAATGCTCGAATGTCGTTAATTTCAACGGTAAAACCGCCTTTGACCTTACCCGTGATAGCACCGGTAACGATTTCTTCTGTTTCCTGAGCCTGTTCCAGTCGGGCCCATGCTCTGGCGCGTTTCGCTTTTTCGCGTGATAAACGCGTTTCACCGAAGCCGTCTTCGACGGAGTCCAGTGCAACTTCGACAACTTCACCGACGCTGACAGCAATATTGCCGGTTTCGTCCATGAATTGCTCAATCGGAATAACCCCTTCCGATTTAAGACCAGCGTGGACCATAACGAAGTCGCCGCTAATCTCAATGACGGTCCCTGAGAGGATCGCGCCCGGTTTCATTTGGGTTTGGGAGATACTCTCCTCAAACATCTCTGCAAAAGATTCAGACATTAAATTACGTGTTCCTGGATGATATTTACAATGCCTTTGACGGTTCCTGTCTCGGCAAGGCGATTAATAAACGCTGCGATCCTTCGCTGGCGAGTGTGTGCTGATCATAGTCTAATTGTAGCTAAATCAAGCACTTTTGTGACCACTTGGGCCACACTAAGGGCAGTTGAGTCGATCTCTATCGAGTCTTCAGCTGCCTTTAGCGGTGCAATTTTACGGTTGTAGTCGCGATCATCCCGTTCCAGAATGTCGCTGAGTAAACCCCCAATATTAGCCGACATCCCCTTTTCTATCAACTGTTTATGTCTTCTTTCTGCCCGGATTTCGGCTGATGCTGTGAGAAAAATTTTGATCACAGCGTGCGGGAAAACCACCGTGCCCATATCCCTACCATCGGCGACCAGCCCCGGTGGTTGACACCACCGGCGCTGACGCTGCAACAACGCATCTCGCACGGCGGCATGCGTGGCGATTCTGGACGCACAATCACCAACCGCTTCAGCGCGCAATTGCTGAGTGACATCCTGACCGCCGAGCAGCACGGCCACATCGCCGTTGTCGGTGTGCGCAAAGTCAATCGGCGCGGTAGCCGCCAGCCGGGCCAGCCCCTCGGGGTCATCATCGGCAGTGCGGGTATTCAGCGACGCCAGTGCCACTACCCGGTATAGCGCACCGCTATCAAGAAAATGAAAGCCCAGATGATCGGCCACCCGCCGCGCAATGGTGCCTTTGCCGGAACCACTCGGCCCGTCTACCGTAATTACCGGAATTTTTTCCGGCTCCGGCGAATTGCCGGTAACTGACTCAGGCACTAGCCGGCGGCCGATTGATGACCATCCCGAGTGATGCGCACAGCTCAAAGAAGCCGGGGAACGATGTCTCTACGTGGTGGGTATCGCGTATTTGAACAGGGGCTGTGGAACGCAAACTGGCAACACAGAAAGACATCGCAATGCGATGATCAAAGAAAGTATCAACGACACCACCGCCAATCGAACCACCGTTGATCACCATGCCGTCCGGTGTGGCGACGGCATCGACACCAAGGGCCATCAGGCCTTCCGCCATCGCGGCAATGCGGTCACTCTCTTTGACGCGCAGTTCCTCGGCACCGGTCACTGTGGTGGTGCCGTCAGCCACGGCTGCCGCAATGAATATCACTGGTAATTCATCGATAGCCAGAGGAACCAGCGCTTCAGGAATAGCAATGCCTTTTAGATGTGATGTGCGCACATGAATATCGGCCACTGGTTCAGCACCGGCGTCACGGCGGTTATGCAACTCGATGTTGCCACCCATCAATTGTAGAATTTCGATCACACCGGTGCGGGTCGGGTTTATACCGACATTTTTCAGCACAATACTGGAGTCGGGTGCAATACAGGCAGCGACGATCAAAAACGCCGCTGACGAAATATCCGCCGGTATTTCAAGATCGCAGGCGTTCAAGTTGCCCTGCCCCTGCATCGAAACATGCGCCCCGTTGGTCTCAACCGGATAGCCGAAGGTACGCAACATACGCTCGGTATGATCACGGGTCGGTGCTGGCTCGGTGACAGACGTTGTGCCCGACGCATACATTCCCGCCAGCAACACGCACGATTTCACCTGAGCACTGGCCATCGGCAACGGATAGTCGATGCCGGTCAGCGCCGTGGCTGGCTCAATGGACAGCGGCGGACAACCGTTCTGCTGCGACGATACCGACGCCCCCATCTGTCTGAGCGGGTCAATTATGCGGCCCATCGGTCGCTTGCTCAAAGATTCATCACCGGTTACTTCAGTGGCAAAGCTCTGCCCCGCCAGCACCCCGGATATCAACCGCATACCGGTACCGGCATTGCCCATATAGAGAGGTGCAGAAGGCGCACGTAAGCCATGCATGCCGACACCGTCGATGGTCAGCCGGGTGTTGTCAGGGCGTTCTATAGACACCCCCATGGCGCGAAATGCAGCAACTGTGTTGAGACTGTCTTCACCGGCCAGAAACCCGCTGATGTTGCTGCGCCCCTGCGCCAGTGAAGCAAACATGACGGAGCGATGAGACAGCGACTTATCACCGGGGACAATCGCCTCGCCATTGACGGACCCTCCCGGGCCGGCTGTCACGGTATTCGCCTCATGCGCTGTCGTGTTTGTTATCGTATTGCCAGTTGTCATTGCGGATTCTCGGGGAGTCGTGCCGGCACAGGTGCCTGCTCTATAGGACTGTCCTGCGACGCTTTGTTAAGCACTTTATTGTCGCGTGTTTCTTTGGCGATTTTAAAAAACGCCTCGATGCGCTTGCCGTCTTCGGCAACGATAGCCTCGACCAGGGAATCCATACCTTCACGCAGACTTGTTATTGATTCAAGTACAGCATCACTGTTGTGCAAACAGATATCCCGCCACATCACCGGGTCGCTTGAGGCGATACGTGTGAAATCGCTGAACCCGCCTGCCGCATAGCGCAACAACTCTTCTTTTTGCTCCATGCGGTACAGTGTTTCCACCAGACTAAACGCCAGCAGGTGCGGCAGGTGGCTGGTGGCTGCAAAGACTTTATCGTGCCGCCCGGCCGACATCACTTCGACCAGTGCGCCGGTTTTCAACCAAAGCTCCTGCACCGTGTCGCAGGCGCTCTGGTCGGTGTCCGGTTCCGGCGTCAGAATCACCCGGCGATTGCGATAAAGCGCGGCAAAACCGGCTTCCACACCGCTGTGCTCAGTACCGGCTATCGGATGTGCCGGGACAAAGCGATCCATAAGCGTCAACTGCCTGCGAGCGGCCTGTATCACGCTCTGCTTGCAGCTGCCGGCGTCGGTGATAATGGCATGCGCGGGTACGGCATCAGCGAGTTCCGCCAGCACCGCTTCCATAGCGCCAACCGGAGTCGCCAGAAAGACCAGGTCTGTGTCGGCGACGGCCTCCTTCACCGAGGTACTGTAGCGACTGACAATGCCTCGCTCACGGGCACGGCGCAGAGTGGCTTCGTTTCGGCCGCAACCGATAAATTCTGCATCGACTCCGGCTTCCTGCAACGCCAGCGAAAAAGACCCGCCAATCAGCCCGACACCGATAATCGTTATCTTTTGTGTCACCGCAGAATGCTCCCGGGAACTCTGCCACGCGACAACGCCACGCCACACTCCGCTGCCAGCGGTGAGGGGCGGCACAGTTCAACCGGGGAGATTCTGGAATCGGTGATACGCATCTCTGCAATCATGCCAGTGTTCCCTTGAGCGGGCAATTGGCACGGCGTCCTTAAACGCGTATCTGTTATGCGTGTCTCCATCGGGCTCCACAATACGGACATGGGTAATCGAACCTCTGCAACCGCATTGTTGATACGGTTGCCGTGCGTTAACAGCAACACAGTCACGACGTCACCGACAATACGGCTGCAAATGATCCGGCCGATGACCGTGACGGCTGCACAGTTACCGGGCCGGACTCTCGCCGTTAATAAATGACTTCACCCTCTTTATTCATCACACACTCGATTCATTGCGCACAGCAGCGCTAGATCAGCCGCGCTTTCAGCAGGCCATCGATACCGCGAATAGCCTCGAGGGTCTCGTCTGGTACCCCGACTTCGGTGTCAATCAGTGTGCAGGCAACATCGTTATGTGATTCGTTAATCATGTGACAGATGTTGATCGATGAAACACCCAGCTGATGAGATATCTGGCCAACCATATCCGGCACATTGCGATGAATCAACGCCAGTCGAAACTCACTTTTACGGCTCAGTTCGACCGTCGGGAAATTCACCGCGTTTTTGATATTGCCATGCTCGAGAAACTCACGGAGCTGATCTGCCACCATGATCGCGCAGTTCTCTTCCGCTTCCGCGGTCGATGCGCCCAGATGTGGCAGGGTGATTATGTTCTCGTGCGCAATATTGTCGCGGGTCGGGAAGTCGCACACGTAGGTTTTAATCTTACCGGATTCCAGCCCGGCCAGAATCGCGTCATCATCCACCACACCTGCGCGGGCAAAATTCAACACTACCGTGCCATCCTGCATGCTGTGCAAGCGCTGAGGATTGATCATGTGGCGAGTCGCGTCGATCAGCGGCACATGAAAAGTGATAAATTCAGAGCGCGACAATACATCGTCGACACTGTTGGCTTTCTCGATGCTGGAACTGAGTTGCCAGGCAGCCGTTACTGTAATTGCCGGATCGAAACCGATCACCTTCATACCCAGTGCCGCGGCTGTATTGGCCACCTGCACACCGATCGCCCCCAGGCCAATCACGCCCAGAGTGCGCCCCGGTAATTCGCGTCCGACAAAGCGCTTTTTACCGTCTTCGACTTCTTTATCGAGGGTCTCACCATCAGACGTCAGTGAGTTTGTATAGGCAACGGCCTTATGCAGGTTGCGCTCAGCCATAAACAGACTGGCAATCACCAGTTCTTTCACCGCATTGGCGTTCGCCCCCGGCGCATTGAATACCGGCACACCCAGATCGGTCAGGCGATCCACTGGAATGTTGTTGACGCCTGCACCGGCACGACCAATTGCTTTGAGGTTGTCGTCAAATTGCATGTCGTGCAATTTTTGCGACCGGAGCATGATCGCATCCGGACTGGTGGTATCAGTGGACAGATCATAGGTCGCTGTCGGGAACCGGTCCAGCCCGCGTGACGAGAGGTTATTAATCTTCTGAATTTTAAATAACACGTGTCTTCCTGTGGTACTTTGCTGGCCGGCTCTGGCCGGCACTCTGCCAGGGCCACCCTGTGTTTCAGGGGGCGCCTATGTTTTCTATAGGTACGGCTGCCTGCCTTTTTGACAGTGCCAAGTGTGATCGCCGCTTAGGTGTTTGTGCGTTCGAATTCGGCCATATAGGTGATCAGCGCATCAACACCCGCTTCCGGCATTGCGTTGTAAATACTGGCACGCATACCACCTACTGAGCGATGACCTTTCAGGGTGTGCAGTCCGGCCTCGGTAGCACCGGCAAGGAACTCAGTGTCACGTGAACTATCACCGCAAATAAACGGCACGTTCATCCAGGAGCGAGAGTCGATAGCCACCGGATTACTGTAATAGGAGGAGGCATCGATCGCGGCGTAGAGTTTGTCGGCTTTGCGCTTGTTTACCGCTTGCATTGCGTCTAGACCGCCGCGTTGCTTCAACCACTTGAATACCAGCCCTGCGATATACCAACCGTAGGTCGGCGGGGTGTTAAGCATAGAACCGGCATCGGCCTGCTTCTGGTAGTTAAACGCATCCGGTGTGATGGTCGCGGCATTGCCGAACAGGCTTTTCTTTACGATCACCACGGTCAAGCCGGACGGGCCGATATTTTTTTGCGCGCCGGCATAGATCAGACCAAACCTGGAAACATCGACCGGCCGCGACAGAATTGTCGACGACATATCAGCGACCAGAGGAACGGCCCCGGCGTCCGGCACAAAACCAAACTCGACACCACCAATAGTTTCATTGGGCGTGTAGTGCAGATAGGCCGCATCGGTCGATGCCGTCCAGTCGCTTTGCGCAGGCACGCTGTTGAAGCCGCCGCTTTCAGCGCTTGCGACCACGTTCACGGCGGCGTATTTTTTTGCCTCGGCTATCGCTTTGTTTGACCACTGTCCTGTGTTTACGTAGTCTACCGATTGCTTGTCACCAAGCAGATTCATCGGAATCAGGCCAAACTGCCCTGACGCCCCCCCCTGCAAAAACAGCACGGCATAGTCATCGGGTACTGCAAGTAGCTCGCGAAGGTCGGCCTCTGCTTCTTCGGCTATCGACATAAACGCTTTGCTGCGATGACTCAGCTCCATCACACCGGCGCCATTACTGCGCCAGTCTGTCATTTCTTCCGCCGCTTGCTGCAAGACTTCTTCGGGGAGTGCTGCGGGTCCAGCACTAAAATTGTAAACACGACTCATGATCGAGAACAACATCCTGTGTAGAGTGAGCGCTCAGTATAAGGAGCTACTCCTCCAAATACCTCTACACAAATGCCTTTCATTAATGAATAAATTTCCCAAGTTGATGAAATCTATTCGTCGGAGGTGTCGCCTTCAGAGCTGCCTGCATCGCTATCAGGGTCTGCGCTGTCTGATTCCGGACTCTCAGCAGAGGAATCATCCGAGGCTGTACCCTCTACTGCGGATTCGGCACTGACCGCGGCATCCGACGTTGCGTCGTCGTCTTCATCGTCTTTGTCAGTGGTAGCAACGCGTTCTACTTCAACCAGTTGTTCATCGTCACCGACCCGGATCAGACGCACGCCCTGAGTGTTCCTGCCCAGCGTGCTGATGCCTTCGACGGCAGTACGAATCAAGGTGCCACCATTAGTGATCAGCATTACTTCATCGCTGTCGAGCACTTGTACAGCGCCGACGACAGGACCGTTGCGATCCGTGGTTTTGATATCGATAACGCCTTTACCACCACGGTTCTTGCGCGGGTAGTCATCTGCGGAACTGCGCTTACCATAGCCGTTCGCCGTGGCCGTCAGGATATCGCCGTCGGCGACAACAATCAGTGCAATCAGAGAGTCTTCAGCCGCCATGCGAATACCGCGCACACCTGCAGCCGTGCGGCCCATCTTGCGGACATCGTTTTCGAGAAAGCGCATCGCCCGACCATTACTGGAGATCAGCATGATGTCGCTCTCGCCATCTGTCAGCGCTACGTTGATTAGCTCATCGTCCACACGCAAATCAATGGCGATGATGCCGTTGGCTCTGGGACGGGAGAAATCCGCCAGCGAGGTTTTCTTCACAACACCGCTGCGGGTAGCAAAAAAGATATAGCGGTCTTCTGAGTATTCACGCACCGTCAACACGGCACTGACTCGCTCGTTTTCTTCCAGTGGCAGCAAATTGATGATAGGCCTGCCGCGCGCGCCGCGACTGGCTACCGGCAACTCATAGACGCGTTTCCAGTACACTTTACCGACACTGGTAAAAAACAAAACGGTGTCGTGCATCGAAGCGACAAACAATTTGTCGATGAAGTCTTCGTCTTTCATCGATGTCGCCGACTTGCCCTTGCCTCCACGGCGCTGTGCCGTGTAGTCGGACAGCGGCTGTGCTTTGGCATAGCCGGCGTGTGAGAGTGTCACCACCACGTCTTCATCGGAGATCAGGTCTTCGACCGTCATCTCTGAGTAATCGACCATTATTTGTGTGCGGCGATCATCGTTGTACTGCTCAAGCACGCTTTCAAGCTCTTCGCGAATTACCTCACGCAGCCGATCCGGGCTTTCGAGAATTTCCAGCAACGCCGCGATCTTCAGCAGTATCTCGCGATACTCGTCAATAATTTTATCTTGCTCGAGACCGGTTAACCGATGCAATCGAAGGTCGAGAATCGCCTGTGCCTGGGCGGCTGACAGATGGTAGCCATCTTCCAGCAAACCGAACTCGGGACCGAGACCTTCCGGCTTTGAAGCATTGGCACCGGCACGCTCCAGCATTTCAACCACACTGCCCGGCTTCCAGACTCCGGCAATCAGCCCGAGCTTGGCTTCGGGTGGATTGGGCGCGGCTTTAATGAGCTCGATGATCGGGTCTATGTTTGCCAGAGCAACCGCTAACCCTTCGAGGATATGCGCTCTGTCGCGGGCTTTGCGCAGATCAAATATTGTGCGGCGGGTGACCACTTCCCTGCGATGACGAATAAACGCATCGAGTATCTCGCGCAGGTTAAGCAGCTTCGGCTGACCATCGATCAATGCCACCATGTTGATGCCAAACACGGTTTGCAGCTGGGTCTGCTTATAGAGGTTGTTGAGCATGACATCGCCGGGCTCACCACGGCGTAGCTCGATCACCATGCGCATGCCGTCTTTGTCGGACTCGTCGCGCAGTTCGGTAATGCCTTCGATCTTTTTATCTTTGACCAGCTCTGCGATTTTTTCCAGCAGACGCGCCTTGTTTACCTGGTACGGCAACTCGCTGACGATGATGGTGTCTTTGCCGGTTTTTTCGTTGTGCTCGACATCAGCCTTGGCGCGCACATGCACCCGACCGCGGCCGGTCTCGTAAGCCTCGCGTATACCGCGCGCACCATTGATGATGCCGTGGGTCGGGAAATCAGGCCCCGGAATGTGCTCCATCAATTCAGGCAGGGTGATCGCAGGATTGTCGAGCATCGCCAGTGTACCGCCGATGATCTCACCGATATTATGCGGTGGAATATTAGTGGCCATCCCCACCGCGATACCGGACGAACCGTTGATCAGCAAATTGGGGATACGCGATGGAAACACCGCCGGTTCTGACTCAGAGCCATCGTAGTTGGGCGTGAAATCGACGGTTTCTTTGTCGAGGTCTGCCAGTAGCTCGTGGGCGATGCGCGCCATGCGTACTTCGGTGTATCGCATTGCCGCAGGCGAGTCGCCATCAATAGAGCCAAAGTTACCCTGACCATCGACCAGCATGTAGCGCATAGAAAAGTGCTGCGCCATCCGCACGATGGTGTCATACACCGCGGTGTCGCCGTGCGGGTGATACTTACCGATAACATCACCAACCACACGCGCTGATTTCTTGTAGGCTTTGTTCCAGTCGTTGCCGAGTTCGCTCATCGCGTACAGCACCCGACGGTGCACGGGTTTCAAGCCGTCACGGACATCCGGTAAGGCGCGCCCGACGATTACGCTCATGGCATAATCGAGGTAGGACTGGCGCATCTCGTCTTCGAGATTTACCGGTATAATTTCCTTAGCAAAATCAGACATTATTTAACGGTTGCTTTCTGGAATGGGAAAAAAACGGGGACACGCTGGCTAGCAAAGCATACTATCACAGCCAGCCTATCTACGCAGGTCTTTTAATCTCTCAATGTATCGCGAGAGGCGCTGAATTCCGATTCACAGGGTTTTTGCTGCAAACCGCTACCTGATCACCACTACAAAAACCGCCGCAACTGATGCAATTCTACAGTTGAGGCCACCCGAACCAACACCATGGCTCTCGCATGAAAACACAACAATTCGCTATCTGCCCACGCTGGGTAATCTGCGTCGATGCAGACAACCGGGTACTTGAACATCACGCCGTTATTGTAGATCAGGACAAGATCACCGCCATCGCACCCTGGCCGGAGGCACAGGATCGCTATCCGGGCATCGCCGTGATTGAGCTCCCCGGACAGGCATTGATGCCGGGACTGGTAAACGCCCATACGCACCACGCCATGAACCTGCTGCGCGGTTACGCTGACGACCTGCCGTTAATGACCTGGCTGTCCGAGCACATCTGGCCGGCTGAAGGACAACATGTAGACCGGCAGTTCGTCGAAGACGGCACCCGACTGGCGATCGCTGAAAGCGTACGTGGCGGTGTCACCTGCTTTAACGATATGTATTTTTTCCCCGACGCCGTCGCCGAGGCCGCGATTTCGATGGGTGTTCGGGCAAGTGTCGGCCTGATCGCCCTGGACTTCCCGACCATTTGGGCACAGGACGCCGACGACTATCTGCAAAAAGGTCAGCGGTTGCATCAGGACCTGCAACACCAATCGATGATCACCACCATGATCGCCCCGCACGCCCCCTATACGGTGTCTGCCGGGCCACTGAAAAAAATTGCCGCGATGCGCGACTCGCTCGGCATCGGCGTGCACATACACGTGCATGAAACCGCCTTCGAGGTGCAACAATTTATGCAGCAACACGGCACCCGCCCCCTGGCCAGACTCACCGAACTGGGCCTGGTTGACAAGCACCTGGCTGCCGTCCATATGACGCAACTGACTGACGCCGAAATAGACCAGCTGGCCGACGCTGGCAGCCATGTGCTGCACTGCCCTGAATCAAACCTGAAACTGGCCAGCGGCATCGCGCCGGTGGCTAAGATGCTGAAGGCAGGCATCAATGTCGCGATAGGCACCGACGGCGCCGCCTCAAACAATGATCTGGACATGATTGGTGAAATGCGCACCGCCGCGTTCATTGGCAAGAACGAAACACAGGATGCGGCCGCCCTGCCCGCCTGGCAATTGCTGCGCATGGCCACCGTCAATGGCGCTGACGCACTTGGCATCGCAGATCAAACAGGCTCAATCGAGGCAGGCAAGCAGGCTGACCTTATTACCATTGACTTCAACCGTCTCGAACTACAACCGGTCTATAACCCGGTATCGCATATTGTCTATTCGGCCAATCGCTATGATGTCAGCAACGTCTGGGTTGCCGGCACCCGGCTGCTGGACAATGGCAGCTTCACACGTTACAACGAATCTGAACTCATCGACAGCGCCCGTCAGTGGGGCAGCCGCATTGAAGCAAGCAAGGCACATGACGCCGGCGCGGTAGAGTAACCAGTAACTGCCAGCCCTAACCAAGAGCACTTATGACCAGCCACCAAGCAGACGCCGGGTCTGAAACCGGCAATACCGCGGACCCCGCTGAAATCGATAAATTCAGTGACATCGCCAGTCGCTGGTGGGATACCGAAAGCGAATTCAAACCTCTCCACGAGATCAATCCACTGCGCTTTAACTACATTAACGAGCGCGCTCCGGTGGCAGCACTGCGGGTAGCGGATATCGGCTGCGGTGGCGGCATACTCACTGAGTCACTGGCACGGGCCGGTGCGACTGTCACCGGCATCGATCTGTCCAAAGCTGCGCTGGATGTAGCACGGCTGCATGCCGCTGAGGCAGAGCTATCTATAGATTACCAGTGCATTGCGACAGAAGAATACGCAGCAGAACACAGCGGCACCTTTGATGTGGTCACTTGCATGGAAATGCTGGAGCATGTGCCTGAACCCGACAAAATAGTCGATGCCTGCGCGGCTCTGCTGAAGCCCGGCGGCTCGGCTTTTTTCTCTACCCTTAATCGCAATGGAAAATCGTGGCTGTTTGCCATCGTTGGCGCCGAGTATATTCTTAATCTGTTGCCGCGTGGCACACATGACTGGAACCGGTTTATCAAGCCATCGCAACTCGCTCAACTGACTCGCAATGCCGGTTTGCAAACCTGTAATTTAACCGGAATGACCTACCAGCCTTTCACTAAGCAATACGGCACCAGCACCGATATAAGCGTCAATTACCTTATGCATACAATTAAAGCTGAGGCTGCGCCAAACGGGGATGACAACACTTGACCGACACCCCCGCGGCCGCAAACACCGAAGCGGTTTTTTTTGATCTGGACGGCACCCTGATAGACACTGCACCGGATATGGGTGGCGCACTCAATACTGTGCTGCGCAACCATAACCGCAGCACCGTCGCTGAAGCGACCTATCGCCCGCAGGTATCACACGGCAGCATTGCACTGCTAAAGCTGGGCTTTCCGGAATTACAAAGCGCCGATGATTTTCAGCAACTACGGCTGGAGTTTCTAGCCGCTTACGAAAATGACATCGCGCGCGACAGCCACCTTTTCAGCGGCATGGAAGCGGTATTGCATACTCTGGAAAAACAAGCCATTCCCTGGGGAATCATAACCAACAAACCCGAGCACCTTACCCATAAGCTACTCAAACTGATGACCCTTTTTGACCGTTGCTGCAGTATCGTCAGCGCCGACACAACAACGCATGCCAAACCCCACCCCGCACCGATGCTACTGGCTTGCAAGCGCGCTGGCGTGACCCCGGAAAACTGCCTCTACATTGGTGATGCCAAACGGGATATAGATGCAGGGCTTGCGGTCGGCATGACCACACTGGTGGCAAACTGGGGGTATATCTGCCCGCAAAACGACGACCCGGACCGCTGGAATGCCAGCGCCATTGTGCAACATCCGCAATCGATTCTCGACCACCTGACATCGACACCGCTGAACCACTGACGGGTAGCTTTTCCACTTAAGCTTTACACACCCGCCGGTACAAGGCGCATACAGCGAACGCTGCGCATCGCCGCTTGCAACTACGCTGGACTAATACCCGCAAAGCGCGCCCCAAATAACCACCTATACTTGCAGGGTTATCGAACTTTTAGAGAGCACAGTGCTATGTCACAAGCAGTGTATTCAGAATGGCCCGGCGCCTGGGAACGGCACGTGGTACGCAAAGCCCGAAACCCGCACTTTTTCAATCAGCTGCACCCGCCAACTCAGCAGGAGCTGACTCAGGCACAACAGCGTGATCAACTGGAACTGGCACAGTTTAACCAGCACCTGGCGGAGCTCGCGGTACAGTGCACGGAACTGGCAGACGACACCTCCGCCAAGCAGATCAACACCGTTAAGAACGATCTTGACCGCTGCTACGACACCGCCTGCGGACTCGGCGCAGACCTGACGGAGCAAAAAGATGCACTGTCGCTGCTCAATGACCTGATCACTACTGCCGTGAGACGCGCACATCGAGAAGACGACGGACACGGCAGATTGATTCTGATCAAACAGGAATCCCTGCGCATGCGGCACCTGACCCGATTAAACTACCCGGTTGTGTGCGACCTGTTGCGAGCGATCCCGCCGATTCCGGCCGCCGAAATGCCTGCAGCACTGTTGTCGGAAACCGACGAAGCCTTTACAGTAGCGCTGGAAATTCTGGACGACGAACGCAAGTGTTATCTGGCCGATCAGTTTGCAGCCATCGACAAGCGGTTGCGGATCAGCCATCCGGATATTCGCATCGACAGCAAATTGAAAATACTAAATCGCCAATTGGCAATGATCCAGATTCCAGAGGAGGTTGAACCCGGCTAATGACAGAGCACGCTATTGACGAATGGACTAACAATGCCATCCCACCCGGTAGCGGTCGTTACTACTCTATCTTACACGCCGATGCAGAGAGCCAGCCCCGTCTGCGCGCCGTCACTGCATTAATTTCCATCTGGAGCAACTTGTGCTTCAACAGCCGTGAAACCGAAGTAGCCAAAAAAAAACTCGCCTGGTGGCGGGAGGAGCTGCAACGCGACACCTACCGGCACCCGGTTACCGTGGCGTTGAATCAAGCACTGCGGGCCAATCCGGCGGGTCTGGCAACCCTGCAGCAGTTACTCGAAGGTTATGGCGAACTGCTCCAGTATGGCAGCCCGTCAACCGAACAAGCCAACGCCTTGTTCCATCAAAACACCGGCGGCAAAGCCTGCCTAGCGCTGCATGACATCGGCGCTTCAGAGACGCAACCCACCTGCCATGACTATCACAGAGTGCTGGAAAACACGGGCGTATCACTGTCTAAATTCCGCTGCCTCCGCTACCTGCACCAGCACACCAGCAACGGTTTGCTTTGCCTGTCACTACCGCACCTGGAGTCGCACAACATCTCTCCCCCGATGCTCAGTGCAAACAGTGAGTCAGTACAGCTTGTAAACGACTATGTGGTACAGCAGTTAAAAGTACTTGATACGGAGTTTAATCAGCATTTGAACGCGCTGGCAAAAACAGCAGCGACAGCCAGACCCTTGTATGTCTATCTGCACCTGCAACGCAAATTACTCAACGTGGTTTTGCAGGACGGCGGCCAGGTACTCCAGCAGGAAACCCGGCTGACGCCAATCAAAAACTTCTTTTACGCCCTATCCGCAGCCAGAAAATTCAACAGGGCCACCGGACGCTGAAGGCAAACGCCTGCCTGCAACTCACCCCGGGTCAACGCGTCCGGCCCGACGACACTCAAAAAAAAGGCGCATCAATTGATGCGCCGTAACAGCCTGATCGTCACCGGAAAGCCACGCCTCCCGGTAACAACGTAAGCCGAAAAACTACTTCACTATTATTTTCCGCAGGAGCGGCCTACACCAGTGTTGCCACTGTTACTTCCACTGTGTCCAGAGCCGTAACTCGAGCCTGCGCCCATGCCGCCCTGCGCTCTGCTCATGCTTTGCAGCATACTGATCAGCTGCTGCAGAATCTGGGCAATGTCACCACCGCCGGATGAAGATCCACCACCGGCAGATCCACAGCCACCCGATCCAGACATGCCACCGGCACCGCCGAGTCCACCCAGCAATTGCTGAATCAGCTGGCCGAGATTGCCGAGACCTGACGCGCCGCCGAAGCCGCCGCCAGTACCACCACCAAAGCCGCCGCCGAAGCCGCCGCCAGTGCCGCCACCGAATCCGCCACCGAAGCCACCGCCAGTGCCGCCACCGAAGCCACCGCCAGTGCCACCACCGAATCCGCCACCGAAGCCACCGCCAGTGCCGCCACCGAATCCGCCGCCAGTGCCGCCACCGAATCCACCGCCGAAGCCGCCGCCAGTACCACCACCAAAGCCGCCGCTGAAGCCGCCACCGAATCCACCGCCGGATACTCCGCAGCCACCTGATCCGCCACCGAATCCACCGCCAGAACCACCACCAGATCCACCACCTTTAGGAGGACAGCCCTTAGGTGGGCAACCTTTTGGAGGACAACCCTTAGGCGGGCAACCTTTTGGAGGACAACCCTTAGGCGGGCAACCTTTTGGAGGACAACCCTTAGGCGGGCAACCTTTAGGT
>CALKXD010000091.1 GCA_938003855.1 uncultured Granulosicoccaceae bacterium
TGCGCCAGTCCCCGCCCACCACATACATTCCAGGTCCGCAGAAGCACCGTGGAAACCCGCAGCGTCAACAAGGCCCCACATCCCCGGACATCTCCAGCAAACAAGCAATCACCACAACCCGCAACTATAAACTACGCTGCAACCCGACCCACTGATCCAGCATTGCAGTAAAATCGCCAGCCGTCCGGCCCTGCTGCAGACAGTCGCGCATTAGCTGTTGCTGACTCTGTGGCGCCATGCCATCAATAGGCGGTGTTAGGTCGAGGTTACAGGGGAACGCATAGCCTTCAGCTGTCGCGGCCACCACATCGTCAACTTCACGTTGCGTCATCGATGCGGCCTGCTGCGCTTCGATCAATACCGGATACATCAAACGACACAGCCGGGTGCGGTTGACCAGTTCTGTCGTGCGCCCGAATGCCGAGCCTATCTGCAATAGATTGGCAAAGCGATCATGCGGGGTATTGTTGTCGCCGGCCGCGTGAAATACCGCGGGATTAAAAAACATCATGTCTCCTGCGGCGAGCGGCAACTGAACATGCTGTGCTTCGAAGTGTGTACGAAACGCTGGCAGTTGCGTGGCAACATAGCCAGGCAGGTACTGCTGCGAGTAGGGCAGTACTTTGGTGGGGCCGCTTTCAATCGGCATTGTGGTGTGAGCCACTGCACCCTGCAGCGTCAGGTGAGCGGATATCCGGTGTACATTGCGCGGGTAGGCTGCCAACTGATCAACCCCCTGAAACCCGAGGTGGTAATCACGATGACACACTTGAGCGTGCCCGCCCGGATGCACCACATTGACCTGCGCTGTTATCTGGTAGGCGGGCCCCAGCCAGGCCCGGCTGGCCAGATGCATGATCGGGTTTTTATAGTAGGCTGCAAACAAACCGGGATCGGCTGCGGCCAGCTTCTCGTGCGAATTCCAGACGCGGCTGTTCGCACCTGCCGCGGCAAAATGATCCCCGGCAGACGCTGAGGCCATCGCCTCCGTGGCAATGATCCGGTTCAGCGCCTCAGTGACGCGCTCGATAAGTACCGTGTCCGCAAACGCGCCCCGGATCATCAGCACACCTGCGCCGCTGTCAAACACGCGGTTCCACTCTGAGAGCAGTGCCGTGATGTAGCCTGCATCATCAATGGTAGCGAGTATTGTTGCACCGTGATACACCGGTATGCGATCTATAACGGTGTCCGCCATTGGCACCGCATCAGCAGTGGTCACTGTGGCAGTGAGCTTTTGAAAGTCGACAAGATTGCAGTCGTTCGTTGTCAGCCAGACAGGGGTGGTTTGATCACTCATATCGCCGCGTTCGTCGTATGCTCTAACGGATACCGTTTATCGATTGCAATAAGCACCGGTCACTTTTTCACTACAGCCGGTGTATTTCTATACCGGTGTTTAAAAGACTATACCTGACAAAAGACACTGGCTAGTTTTCCACGGAGACCCACTGACGTGAATCGTGAGACCGCCACATCGCTTCAATGACTTGAGTCACCTCCATGCCGTCACGGAAAGTCGGCCATTGCGCCTTACCTTCATGAATAGCATTCAGGAAGTCTTTTGCTTCAATGATCAGCTGATCCTGATAGCCTGTGCCGTGGCCCGGACCGAGGCAGAAATTGACGTAATCGGGATGCGCCGGCCCAGTCAGTATTTTGCGAAATCCGCGCTCGGCTTCAGGGTCACCCATACGATATAACCACAGCACGTTCTGGTCTTCCTGGTCAAATCGGATCGACCCCCGGGTGCCGCCGATCTCATAGGCATAGCCCATTTTGCGTCCTGTCGATACGCGGCTGAAGTACAGGTGACCCATGACACCTGACGCAAATCGACACAGGCAATGAGCGTGGTCGTCATTGGTGACCTCTTCCATCACAGTGGTTCCGGCATCACCGTGCTGCTGCTCGGCGGGACGCTGTTTATGAACCGTTTCTATATCGGCATTTACCTGCGAGATCGGTCCCATCAGCGCCATCGCACAGTTGATCATATGCGACGACAGATCCCCCATGGTGCCGGTGGCTCGACCGCGTGTGCGCCAGTTAGCCGGGGCATCGGCATCGGCGAGGAAGTCCTCGGTATGCTCACCACGGAACCAGGTGATGTCACCGATCTCGCCGTCTTCCAGTAATTTGCGTGCGTACTGAGTGGCCGGTGTTCGCACATAGTTAAACCCAACCATATTGACGATTCCAGCTGCCTCGGCGGCCTCAGTCATGTCACGTGCATCGGCCAGTGACGCGCCCATGGGTTTCTCACATAACACCGGCTTACCCCTGGCAATGGCGGCAAGTGCTATTTCTTTGTGAGTCGCCTGCGGAGAGGCAATGATAATGGCCTCAACCGCAGGGTCGTCGACCAGCGTGCGCCAGTCAGCCGTTGATCGATTAAACCCCAGGCTGGCGGCCTTGGCGGCAGCGCCTTGTTCTGTGGTGGCACAAATCATTTCACAGACAGGTTTCAACGGCGTATCAAACACAGCGCCCACCGCATTCATCGCGACACTATGGGCTTTACCCATGTATCCGGCGCCTATCACACCGATTCCAATCTTAGTCATTTGCAGCAATATCCGATGATTAATTCCGGCGCTAAGTCTACCTGTGTTTCGGGCTGGTCAACAGTCGCTGCTGACCATCAATACAAAGCGCTGCAGAGTATTTGAGAAAACGTTCTCAGCGACTGAGTAAACGATAACTTTGCAGGCGTGCCTGGAAGTCATGCGTGACTGTAACAACGGCTATCTCATCGCAATCAAAGGCACCGGCCAGCTGCTCAATCTCGGCCTTGCATTGCTCTGCCGTGCCGACGGTGTAGCCACTCAGAATATGCTGATAGCTTGCTTCCTGTGAGACGGAAAACCTGCGCCGGTGATCCTGCACTGTCTCGGGGGACAACAGTGATTCACGCTGCCCGGCCTGCATCATCATCTTGCGGTAAACCGCCGTGCCAGCCAGTAGCACGGCTTCATCGTGCGTCTCTGCACAGAAAGCGCCTATCGCCAACATGCGACCCGGCGCGTTGCTGTGACCTGCCGCCCGCCAGGCTTTCTCGTACACGTCATAGATATCCGGCGTACAGCTGTCGGGAGAGATAAAACGTGCCAGTGCCAGCTTCATTCCAGTGTGACCTGCCAGTTCAGCACTGCCGCCGCTTGACCCGAGCATCCAGAGTTCAGGCGGGCTGTCGTGCGCCGGGGTTATATGCAGATTCGACCAGGGATGATCAGCCGGCAGTGTTTTTTCCAGCAGAGCTTTTAACGTAGCGGCCTGTGCCGGATAGTTTGCCGCATTTTGCGGCGGGTTGGGCCAGGCCAGTGCTGAGGACGCCAGCTGATCGCCACCCGGTGCACGACCAATGCCTAAATCAATCCGGCCCGGAAACAGCGCAGACAGCATATTGAAGACCTCCGCCACCTTGAAAGGACTGTAGTGGCTCAGCATCACCCCGCCACTGCCAACCCGCAAATGCTGTGTGGCACTGGCAATACTTGCGATCAGTATCTCCGGGCTCGGCCCAGCAAACTGCGGGCTGTTGTGATGCTCCGACACCCAATAGCGCGCATAGCCAAATGCATCGCAGGCTTTCGCCAGTTCAATCGAGTGCATCGCCGCGTTGGTTCCTGCTGCATCGGCAGCGTGAACCGGGCTCTGATCCAGCACAGTGAGTTTCATAGTTAACGACATAATTCGCAAAGCAACCAGTTAAGGCAGGTAGACAGATCCCCTAGTGTGGAGGTTCGGTGTGTGAAGGAGGATAACTGGAGATGCTGTTGGGCGGAAGTGTCGGGTTTGCAGTGTGCACGGTCGGCGGGCACCACCGGACTGGCGTTTACTGTCGATGATAGATAGATCCCGGGTCATTGGAAACCCGCAGCGTGAGCAAGGGACTACTGGCGATTCGGCCTTGCTTACGCTGCGGGTTTCCACTTTGCGTTTGCGGACCCGGGATGCGTGAGTCGTGCGGTTTGCAGTCCACCGGCGATCACTCACAGATGCGGGAACGCGGGGATAACGTGCTCCGATAGCTCGGCCACAACATCGGGGACCGGACGGGTGGAAAAGCGGATGTTAAAGGTGACATGATTGACGCCGATTTCCCGCAACGCTTGCAGGTGCTCAAGCAGGGCTTGTCGTCCGAGACGGTATCCGAGGTGGATTGGCGTGGGGCGGGCTTGTGGATCTTCGGTCAGATCAATGTACAGCGATTGCGAAAACGGTTTCCAGGTGTGTCCGGCCGCTTCGACGGCCGTTTGCCATTGCTTGAGCACGGTGCGTTGTTGCGCTATCGGACGCGGGTACATCAGCCAGCCATCGGCGTTCGCGGCAATCCATTCGACGGACTGGCGGCTGTTGCCGGTAACAAACAACGGCAGGTCGCCGCTGTGGCTCTTCGGCAGCAGGTTAACCTGACGTGATTGCACGGCATGCTGATCGTCCCAGTCGACGGGTCGATGCGTCGCTGCACGGATAAAGCTCATGGTGTCGCGGAAGGCTTCATCACGTTGTTCAAACGCCACGTCATAGACATTGTATTCAACCGGTCGGTCTCCTGATGCCACCCCCATAATCAGCCGACCACCAGACAGCTGATCAACCGATGCCGCCGACTTGGCGAGATCAACCTGACGCCGCAGTGGCAGTATGATCGACCCGGTACCCAGTGCAATGTCTTTGGTGTGCGCCGACACATAGCCCAGCCAGACCCAGGGATCATAGATCTGGCCGGCATCGCCGAAGGATGGGTCCAGTAACGGTACATCACGTGACCAGAGCGCAGCAAAGCCACCTTGTTCAGCGGCTTGCGCCAAAGCCATTTGATTTTCCATCTGTGGCACCGGACTGTTATAGGCTTCTATCGGGAAACCTATGCCCAGTGTCAGATGATCTTTGCGATAGACGCGGTGGAAGCCACGCCCGAGTATACGATCACTCATCCGCAGCAAAGTCGATATGGATATGGTTGCCGTCGGGGTCCCACAGGTTTATCTGCAGCAGGTTTGCCGCCGCCAGTGTGCCTCTTTCATAGCGCACATCGAGCGCCTGCAGTTTCTCTTCAAAGGCGGCACTGCCGGAGGCGGAAAACGCAAAGTGCTCCAGCTTGAGTTCGGTTTCTGATCCGGTGGCGGGTGGGCCGCTGATACCTACCAGATGAACCGCCGCATTGTCACCGGCATACATCCATGCGCCGGGAAAAGGGAAGTCCGGGCGATCGCCGCTGCGCATCCCCAACACTGTTGTGTACCAGTCGATCATGGTATCGAGCTGTGTGGTTCGCACGTTGACATGATCCAGTTTACCAATCTGCATAGTGGCTATCCGCTGCTGTGTGCCGAAGGAAACATTCTAGACGTTTACACCGGTTGAACGGTCGGTGCGGGAAACCCGTTACGACCGGGGAAATCCGCCGCCAGCGTGCGCGCATTCGGCATTTTAATCCATAGCCGCAGTTTCTTTCTATGCAGGTCAGGGTTGTCGTCGTCTTCGAATTCAGTTCGTGAATGCATGATGGCGTAATTGTTCGCAAACTGCAGGTCACCGGGCTCCAGCATCATATCCAGACGCAGGTCTTCGCGATGGGTGATCGAGTCGAATAAATCAAGCGCTTCTATTTCTACACTCGATAATGGCAGACCCATGACCTCGTGACCCAGCTCAATGTACTGCCGCAGATACCGGCAGCTTAACTTGCCATCATGGAAGCTGAACAACGGCGACAACGCCGGCTCGCTTTTGCCCAGGTGGGCGTAGTAAAACGGCCGGTAGTACAGCGCCAGAAACTCGCGATGGTGTGTCAGTAGCTCGTTGTAGACCGACGCGCAACTTACCAGTGAACTCAGGCCGCCGCGCCTGGCTTTGCGCAAACACAACAAGCCCACGACGTCGGAGGGATCGGTGTGATAGGGCAGGTAGGCATTGGTTTCGTACACGCGGGTATTTTTGTTGTTGAGGTCACCGACGTTCATCACCAGACCCAGTAGATCCCCCTTCGGGTTCTGCCGCACCGGGTCCCCCATGTGCAGACCAATGCCATAATATATTGTGCGGATCTGCTCATCGGTGTAGCGCTCTACCGGCAGGCCGCGCAGCAGCATAAAGCCCCGGCCGTGCTCCAGCTCATGTGACAAACGCTGTAATTCATCCGCCAAAGTGGCAAGCGGAAAATGGGCTTTTTGCAAATGCTCCAGCGGCAGATTGTGCCGTGTGGCGCAGGCCAGTGCCTGTTCAAGTTCGACGATCGACTCTGTCGACAACAGGTGCACCCAGGAGGCATCGTTGACCAGGTCGCAACCCTTCCAGGCGGCTGCCCCTTGTATCTGTTGCGTTAGTACTTTACTCATCTGCTGCGTCCGGGTGGCCGGATTATCCTCGGGGCGGACAACCATTGGGTAACTGTGTGTCATCGTGGTGCAATGGTACGACAATGTACTCCGGCCAGGCCAGACCGGAGCCCTCGTCTGAGCTTTCCATTACCAGGTCATTATTGTTGCATCGATTTCCGGTATTTGGTATACCAAAAATAGGTGATAATGTATTCCTGCATGGACCGGCAACTCTGCTGTGTCACCCAATTTCTCCCCACTGCCAACGGAATTTAACCGGCGATGACAAAAATTAAATCAGTACGTGCCCGTGTATGGAACTGGACCGGCCCGGTGGTGCCACCTCAGGCAAACTTCTGCACTAACGCTTCAGACACGCTGTGGATGAAGGGCGATGCGATGGCATCATTCCGGTTTCATCAATGGCTGACCTGCGAAGTGGAAACCGACGACGGCACCATCGGCATTGGCAATGCCGCGCTGGCACCCGGTGTCACCAAAAAAGCCATTGATGACTGGTACGCACCACTGGTAATCGGAGAAGACCCGTTCGACTACGCCTATATCTGGGAAAAGATGTACCGCAGAACCCACGCGTGGGGCCGCAAGGGCGTCGGCATGACGGCGATGTCCGCCATCGATATTGCCATCTGGGATCTGATGGGCAAGCTTGTCAGTAAGCCAGTCTTTAAGCTGCTTGGCGGCCGCACCAAAGAAAAGATCCCGGTGTATTACTCCAAACTCTATACCGACTCTATAGAGGCAATGCAAAAGGAGGCATCAGACGCAAAAAGGCACGGTTACACCGGCTACAAGATGCGCTTTGGTTTCGGGCCTAAGGACGGCATGAAAGGCATGCGCGAGAACTTAAAACGGGTAGAGGCGGTTAGGGAGGTAATCGGCTACGACGTTGATTTAATGCTCGAATGCTATATGGGCTGGAACCTCGACTACAGCAAACGCATGCTGCCAAAGCTCGCACCATTCGAACCACGCTGGCTGGAAGAGCCGGTGCTGGCAGACGACGTCGAAGGCTATCGCCAACTCAACGCCATGAACATCGTTCCAATCTCAGGCGGCGAGCACGAGTACTCCATTATCGGCTGCAAGGACCTGATCGAAAAGAAAGCCGTCAGCGTGCTTCAATACGACACCAACCGGGTAGGTGGCATAACCGCCGCGCAGAAGATCAATGCAATAGCAGAAGCGCATCAGATACCGGTCATTCCGCACGCCGGTCAGATGCACAACTACCACCTCACCATGGCCAACGCCAATTGCATGATCAGCGAGTATTTCCCGGTGTTCGATGTCGAAGTGGGGAATGAACTTTTCTACTATATTTTCGACGGCGACCCACAAGCCGTAGACGGCTTCCTGCAACTGGACGATCACACGCCCGGCCTGGGTATAACGATAACCGACAAGCACCTGCATCACTTTGACATCATCGAGTGATCAACTCGACGCTGCGGTAAGGTGGCTCTAGCTAATGCGGCGGGGCCCCGGTGGTCGGGGTTCTATCGATCATCGATAGTAAATGTCAGTCCGCATGTACTCTCCCACCATACACATTGCCTGTCCGCAAATGTAAAGTGGAAACCCGCAGCGTCAGCAAGGCCGAATCGACAGTAGTCCCTTGCTCACGCTGCGGGTTTCCAGTGGACGGGGTTCTATCTAGCATCGATAGTAAACTTCAGTCCGCCGGTACTCGCTCACCGCACACATTGCCTGTCCGCAAATGCAATGTGGAAACCCGCAGCGTCAGCAAGGCCGAGTCGACGGTAGAGAGTATCTTCTCCGTCATCCTCGCCCAACAAAACATAAACACCTGTGTGTTTCGCTTCTTTTCGAGACAACGCTACAGCCAGCTTTGTTCGAGGAATTGACAATACCTATCCAGTCCAGCTGAAGACTGCCGCGGTCACGAGACCATCAGGCTATCCATCTATAAAAAATAATTCTAGCGATTTTCCGCTCACGGGGTTACTTCTCTAAGGTACATTATCTGAGATTGACTGTTTTAAGACACGCTGTCCAGTTGCCAGCTGCTTACCTGATAAACGCTGTCACTGTGGCTGGTCTGGTACTGTTATT
>CALKXD010000092.1 GCA_938003855.1 uncultured Granulosicoccaceae bacterium
GATGTATTGTGTTCCCCACGCCCGTGGGGATGAACCGCGCGACGCAGGGCAGCATTGCAGCGGGTATGGGTGTTCCCCACGCCCGTGGGGATACCTGCTGAGGCACTCGGTAAAGAAATGATTTAGGTGTGACGCCTCAGCGCGCTTAGGACCGAGCCACTGCACTTCCCCCGGTTTCTCCCGGACTGTCCGCCCGGTAAGTGAGGGCTCATTGCATTCGATTGGTCAAGCGTCATGAGCTTAATCCGCTAAGAAAACGATCAGCATCATTCACAGTTAATCGCCGGAACATCGTTCCCGGGTGCCACCTGGCAGCTGTCTGTGCCGGTGCCGCCGTCGGTCACCCAATCATCACCGCTCTGAGCGCGTACGTCGTCGTCGCCGCCTTGTCCGTACACACGATCACGACCGTCGCCACCGCGAATGATGTCGTTGCCGGAGTTGCCATACACGATGTCGTTGTGGTCGCCACCGCTGAGAAAGCTGTCGTCGCCGCTGCCGCCGAAAATTTTATCGTGGCCGGTTTCGCCCCAGATGCGATCATCGCCGTCGTCACCATAGAGTTCATCGTTGTTGCCACCACCGTAGAGTTTGTCGTTGCCGTCTTCGCCATGGATTTCATCAGCGCCTCCCTGACCGAATAAGCGGTCATTACCGGCACCGCCGTAGATGAGATCTTCGCCGGTGCCACCATAGATCAGGTCTGAATAGTCACCGCCGTCCAGCACATCGTTGCCGCTGTCGCCATAGATTCGATCACTTTTATGGCCGCCGCTGATGGTGTCGATGCCGTTGCCACCCTTCAGGTAGTCGGAGTTACCGGCGCCATCAATGGTGTCGTCGCCGTCGCCGCCATCTACCCAGTCGCTGCCCCAGCCGCCGTTGATGATATCGTCGCCGTCACCGGCGCAAATGGTATCGTGGCCTGCCAGTGCATTGATGACATCATCGCCACTGGTGCCGAGAATCACATCGTCGCCGTTGGTCGGGACCTGGCCCAGGCTTATATCAACGGTGACTGTCTTGTTGTTGCAGAGGGCTGTGGCGCTGACGGTACCCGATCCACTGGCGAAGTTGGCGGGTTGATACAGCGGTTGGTTGCCACCGTTCGCATTGCTGTTGTAGTCGATCAACTTGAAGTGATAGGTTGCTCCGGAGTCCAGCCCGGACACTATCACGTTGTTTCCGGTGTTGTTGTAGACGACGTATTCGCCGTTGTTTAGCTGTTCACCGTTACCAAAGGTGGCGCTGGCGGAGTAGCTGCTGCCATCGATCGGAAATGCGGTGACGGGGGTAGCCTTGGCGGCAATGAGCAGTCGCCGGTCCCCATCGCCCGATGTCCAGTTGACAGACAGTGCGTTGCTGCCGGCTGGTGACACCGTCAGCGCGGTGCTGTTGGCGGCGGGTACATCGAACAGGTCGTGATCGGGAAAACCGCTGGCCTGGTTCAGGCAGTTCCAGGGTAACTGATCTACAGCCGTGCGCAGGTTGTCACCGAGCGTACCTGATTGTCTCTTGTTAAGGACAATTGCCCAGTTAAACCCGGCGCTGGCTCTTACCCATTCGCTACGTGTGCCGTCAAGCGACCCGGTGTGCCACCAGTTGTTGGCTGAATTGACACTCCAGCCTTTGGCGTAATAGCTGTTGTTAGCGCCGGGGGTTGTCATGCTGGCAATGGACGAGGCACTGAGAATGTCCGGTGCGGTATTGAAGTTGTCTACAGCACCGAGAAGTCTGACGAGATCTCGGGTGGTGGCGATCCAGCCGCCATGTGCATCCATGGCTTCTATACTCCAGCCACCATACTCCCAGGGCAAATACTGCCCGCTGCCATAGACGGACGGGGCGGTATAGCCGTTGCCGACGTATTCAGCTTCACGTTCGCGCTTGTCTGACAGCAGGTTCTTACCCAGATGCATATCCTGTATGCCGACGGGTGTCAGTATTTTTGTTTTGAGGTAGTTTTCATAGGACAGGCCGGAGACTTCCTCGATGATCAGGCCCAGCGTTAAATAGCCGATGTTCGAATAGGCATAGTCTGTTCCCGGCGCGAAATTCAAGCCTCGCTGCAGCAGAAATTTAACCATAGCGCGCTCTGATACCGGGTTGGCTTCACCCAGCGTCCCGGTGACATGGAGCGGAAACGCGATCGGGTCGCAATGGTTGATCGTCCACGGGTAGGGTGTGGGCTCGCTGGCGACGCAGGCCTGGTCACGATCCCAGCCACCACTGTGTTCCAGCAGATGCTGCACGGTTATGTCGTACACGCGGCTGTCGGTGATGGTTGCATTATTAAAGTAACTGTTGCCGGCAAAAATACCGGTACTGCCAAACACCTTATCGCTCAGCGCAAGATCACCGTCTTCGATCATCTTCATGATGGCGATACTGGTCACGGGTTTTGAAACGCTGGCAATGCGCATCAGGTGGTGCGGGGTAGTTGATTCAGATTGAGCGAGGTCCATTGTCCCGAAGCCGCGGGCATAGATAAGCTTGCCGGCGCGTGAAATAGCAAATGAGGCGCCGGGGATATCGTAGTCGGTAAGTAACTGATCAACCATCACGTCGCAATGGGCCAGTTCGGGGACAGCAACACCGGTTTGGCCGTAGGCATGGCAGGTACAAAAAACAGAAGCAAAAAAGACAGCGGCGGGTTTCACGAAAATTCCTGCGCCAGTCGGAATGGCGATTTGAGAGTGCAGGCAGCCTATCAATTCGCATCAGGCATGAATAGTCTCTCTGGGGAGTATGGAGTAGGGAGTGTGGTGGCAGTCACATGGCCGAAAGTCAGGGACACCCCGATTTGGCAGGCGAACGCATTGTCGTTTTAGAAATGACTTGCAAAAGTAGCAGGTGATTCGGGGCCGGGTGGATGTTGCCGGTGTTCAGAAGATCCCCCCGACGTTGAAGCGTGAAAAATCAACGCGGGGTGGACCAGTAGGATAATGAACACGACGACCCCTTAGGAATACTGTAAACGGGTTGTGTTAGCCGTTGACGCGCAAGTGGAGGGGGCCGGGTGATCGGCATCGGGCGTCAAATGCGCAATGGAATTAGCGTAATAGGTGAGCAGCGGCAGGTCGTTGTGATTGACCGACAGCAGTCCCTTGTTCTCCAGCAACACATGTCTGAGGGTCAGCATGCGGATTCCCACAGTCACCCCGT
Organism: uncultured Granulosicoccaceae bacterium; assembly: GCA_938003855.1. Lineage (GTDB taxonomy): Bacteria > Pseudomonadota > Gammaproteobacteria > Granulosicoccales > Granulosicoccaceae. The sequence goes on from CALKXD010000092.1 coordinate 3,166, forward strand.
AGTCTCTGTCGCCGCGAGGTATGTAGGCCCGGTATCCGGCGTTTTCCAGTTGTGTCAGCAATTCAAATGAACTGGCTTTTATTTCCAATTCACTGAAAGCCCGGTCGGGTCTGCGGGTAAGGATGGTGGCAACCAGCGCGACCGGCAGAATAGGGGTGATCTGTCCTATCCGGCGCATTAGATCATTGGCCAGTCCTGAGACGTCAGTCAACGGTTTGGTTTGATCGGGGTGGTGGGTTTGCAGCCATTCTTTTAAAAACACCGGCTTGCCGAAGTTGACACAGGCGTAGCCGTTTCTATAGCGTTTAGCGAGTAAGGCCTGAGATATATTTTTCCAGCCAAATGCGGCCAGCGTCGAGAGTGTCGCCAGTTTGCCTCGGCGTGGCAACTGCTCAGCAGAGCGCAGCAGGCTGCGGTCTTCTAATACCCGGTCGTAATTTATACCGACGGGGATAAACACAATGTTTCGATCAGCGGCGGGATCAAAGCCTTTGGTGATGTAGCCCAGCAAGCCCATTTTGGCGGGACCGAGTCTGCCATCTCGACTCAGCCGCCCTTCGGGGAAGACTGCCTGTGGTACGCCACCGCTGGCAGCCATTTGCACATAGGCTTCCAGCACTCTGCGATACAACGGGTCACCGGAGTCCCGTCGCACGAAATAACCACCCATTAGTCTGATGAGCTGCTGCAATGGCCAGATTCTGGCCCACTCACCGACGGCGTAGGACAAGGCGGTACGCTCGGCGGCAAGGTAGGTGGCGACGATGTAGTCCATGTTGCTGCGGTGATTCATGATAAACACCACGCTGGTGTTTTCATCGAGTGAGGATAAACCTTCATCATCGGCAAACCCGAGCCTGACGCGGTAAACGCTGTGCACCAGTTTGCGCGCCACCCAGTAGGCCGCCTTGAAATAGATCAGAGCGTTAAAGGCGGGCACAATTTCCTGGGCGTAGTGTCTGACGCGTGCCTGCAGCACCTCGCAGGTGACCTGTTGTTCCCTGGCCATCAGGTCTATTTCTGCAAGTACCTCGGGGTGATAGCAGAGCCGGTCGATAAGTACTTCGCGTTTTGTCAGCTTGAACGAGGGTATCTTCAGTGCCAGACGCGCGTTAACTTCGTCGATCACCCGGTTGGCTCGGTGCCGGAAAAACCAGCGCACGGAGGGCAGCAGTAAATGCTGCAGCAACCACAGCAACGTCAACAGCAGCATTAAAACGGCGGCCCAGACGGGGACTTCAATGGTGTGGTTCACGTGGTGGCTGTTGACCTTTTGATGGTGACTCGACGATAACACTGTTGCCAATGGTCTGCAGCCGGAGCGCGAGTTCCTGCTTCAGCTGAAAAGGCGCTGGCAGAGACTGCGATCAGTTAAACTGGCGTTTTTCGCGGAACCGATGCCTTGAACGGCTTTTCAATCTTCAGCCGGTCCCACCAGTGGCTGCTTGTCTGTGTGGCGACGCTGTGCGGCTTTGTTGCTGCCTACAACATTGGCAAGGTGTCAGCGTCGCTGCCGCTGATCCGGGCCGAGTACCATGCGTCGCTGTCGTTCTCCGGCGCATTGGTCAGTAGTTACTCGGTAGTGGCGATGGTCACGGCGTTGCTGATCGGCGTGCTGGTCAGTCGTTTTGGTGCGTTTCGAATGGGCACCTTCGGGTTGCTGCTACTGGCCGCCGGCGGCCTGCTTGGCACTGTTGCCAGCAGCTTACCGGTGCTACTGCTGACGCGCGTAGTCGAGGGAATAGGCTATGTCTCGATTGCCATTGCCATGCCGGCTTTTGTCGGACGCGTTTGCTCGGATGCGCTGCGGCCAATGGCGATGGGGGTGTGGGGAACCTTTGTGCCGGGCGGGATCGCGATCAGTCTGCTGTTGTCGCCGGTGTTGCTGCCGGTCGGCGGCTGGCGGGCGCTGTGGGTGGTCGGATCCGTTTTTGCGCTGACCTGCCTGTTGCTTTTACTGTTGGTGGTTCGACCAGCGGTACAGCGGCTCGATGGCGGCGCTGGCGGTCAGTCTGGTGATGCACCATCGACAGTGGCGTTGGGTTCGGTTTTTCGGCGCAACCCGTTGCTGCTGGCCGGGTGCTTTGCGGTGTACTCTGCCAACTTCACCGGGTTGACGGTATTTCTGCCGACTCTCTGGGCTGACGCTGAGATACTTGCCATCGAGTCTGCGGCACGTATGGCGGCGTTTGTTGTGGCGATGAATATTCTCGGCAACCTGACCGGTGGCTGGTTGAATTCTATCGGTGTGCCGTTGCGACTGCTGCTATCGTTGGCGCTGTTGGGGTCCAGCCTTTTTGCCGGGTTGGTGTTTGCGCTGGATGTGCCATTGGGCGTCCAGGTGCTAAGCGCTATCATTAGCGTGTTTCTGGGAGGGATGCTACCGGCCACGATCTTTGCCAGCGCCTCTGTGTTTGCGCAGGTGCCGGCGCAAACCGGCTTGATTCTCGGTCTGGTATTTCAGGGCGCGGCGTTTGGTCAGGTGTTCGGGCCGGTATTATTTGGTGCGGTGGTGGATTACTTTGCTGATTGGCAGATGGCCGCGCTATATTTTATTGCTACCAGTATTATCGCGTTGGTGTTGATCAGATTTCTAACGGATCCCACAACAGCATCAGTACCAGACTAAAATTAAATTGATTGATTAATGACCAGTGAAAAAAGTAGTACCAACCAACCGATAGCCGACGCCACGACGGTCATCCGCCAGGTGGAAGTCACCCTGACGGGTCCCTGGTCTTTTGTTGATCAGGTGGCCGATGCCTGTGAGCTTACCGCGCAGCAGATAACCGATGCGACCGCAAAAGGGGCCGTTTGGTGGCAGAAGCTTGATGCAAAAAAGCAGCATCGCAATCCGGTACGGCTGGCCAGCTTCGACGATACGGTTAATGCCGGTGACAAAATACTGGTTAACTACAACAGCGATATTCTTGCTCAGCGCGCCGCGACGCCAGTGCTGATTTCGGATCAGGTTAACTACAGTATCTGGAACAAACCATCCGGTATGTTCAGTCAGGGGACCAAATGGAGTGACCACTGCAGTGTTACTTATGCGGTTGAGAGGATTCACCATAAAAAAGCCTTTCTGGTGCATCGCCTGGATCGTGCCGCCAGTGGCTTGATTGTTATTGCACATACCAAAAATGCGCTGACTGCACTGGCAGACAAATTTGCCCGGCGGCAAGTGGAAAAAACCTACCAGGCAGCGGTGGCGGGTAACTACAGCGGTACGCTGCCGCAGGTTATAGAGACGCCTGTCGACGGCAAAACAGCGCACACCGAAATTATCGCTGCCGTGGCGCAGAGCGGACAGTCCGAGACACTGTTAACCGTCAAAATCCAAACCGGTCGCAAGCATCAGATTCGATCACACCTGGCGTCTATCGGTCACCCGGTGGTCGGCGATCGCTTGTTTGATGCGGGTGCTGTCCATCAGCGCGATCTGCAATTGCGGTCGGTCGGGTTAGCTTTTGACTGCCCCTTCACTGAACGCAGTATTCGCGTTGAACTACCCGATGTGCAGGCCACTTAAGGGGCTGCATCAATGATCACCGGCAGCGATTGTCGCTCTGTGTGCTGCACAGATTACTATCAGGTATCTAAAAATCTATGACTGATCAGTCGACCAACTATCCCCATCTGATGGCGCCGCTCGACCTGGGCTTTACCACACTGAAAAACCGCGTGTTGATGGGATCTATGCACACGGGCCTGGAAGACGGTAACCACCATGCAAAGCTGGCCGCTTATTTTGCCGAGCGTGCGCGTGGTGGTGTCGCTTTGATGGTCACCGGGGGCTACGCACCAAATATAGCCGGGTGGGTTAAGCCGTTTGCCGGCATGCTGGTTAACAGTCGCGGGGCAAAAAAACACAAGCAGGTCACCGATGCGGTACATGCCGAGGGCGGTAAGCTGGCACTGCAAATACTGCACGCCGGTCGCTATGCCTACCACCCCTTGTCGGTGGCCCCGTCAAAAATTAAATCGCCGATAACACCATTTACCCCGCGCGCCTTGTCAGCGGCGGGTGTTGAAAAGCAGATCAAGGCGTTTGTGCGTTGTGCGGTACTGGCGCGGGAAGCGGGTTACGACGGTGTGGAGTTGATGGGCTCAGAGGGATACCTGATCAATGAGTTTCTGGTAGAACACACCAATCAGCGCACCGATCAATACGGTGGCAGCTATGAAAACCGGATGCGTTTAGCCATTGAAATCGTGCAACGTACCCGCGAGGCCGTGGGTGATGATTTTATTATTATCTACCGCTTGTCGATTATTGATCTGATTCCAAACGGCAGTAGCTGGGATGAAGTCGTGGCATTGGCCAGGGCGGTTGAAAATGCCGGTGCCACTATTATCAACAGTGGTATTGGCTGGCATGAGGCTAGAATCCCCACTATCGCCACATCAGTACCGCGAGCGGCATTTGCCTGGGTCACTGAAAAGCTGAAAAGCGAGATTTCGATTCCGTTGATAACATCGAATCGAATCAACACGCCGGCGGTTGCCGAAAAAATACTAGCCGACGGTCAGGCTGATATGGTCTCAATGGCGCGACCACTGCTGGCCGATGCAGACTTTGTCGTTAAAGCCAGTCAGGGCAGGGCAGACGAGATCAATACCTGCATTGCCTGCAATCAGGCCTGCCTCGACCATACGTTTAATTCCAAGCTGAGTACTTGTCTGGTTAATCCTCGTGCCTGCCACGAAACCGAGCTGAACTATCGGCCGGCAGTAAGCAAAAAGCGAGTTGCCGTGGTTGGCGCGGGGCCGGCGGGGCTGGCCTCGTCGACGATACTGGCCGGGCGCGGGCACGACGTTGTTTTGTACGATGCTGCTGCAGAGATTGGTGGTCAGTTGAATATGGCCAAGGTTATACCCGGCAAAGAAGAGTTTCACGAGACATTGCGTTATTTCAAGCGTCAGATTGAGCTAACCGGTGTTGAACTGCATCTGAATACCCGGGTTGAACCCGCCATGCTGACCGGATTTGATGATGTCATCATTGCCACAGGTGTGACCCCGCGCGACCCCAGAATACCCGGGCAGGACCACGCCAAGGTGCTGAGTTATATCGATGTGCTGCGTCACGACAAGCCGGTGGGTGCCAGAGTGGCCATTGTCGGGGCTGGAGGGATTGGTTTTGATGTAGCCGAGTACCTCGTCAGCAACGGAGAGTCTGTGACGACGGATCTGCCGGGCTGGCTGCGTGAATGGGGTGTTGCCGATCCCGCCGTGGCGCGTGGTGGCGTCGAAGGTATTCGTGCGGAAAATCCAGATTCGCCGAGGCAGTTGTATCTGATGCAGCGCTCCGCGGGTAAAGCGGGCAAAAACCTGGGTAAGACGACCGGCTGGATTCACCGCGCCAATCTGAGAAAATCCGGTGTGCAGACGGTGGGTGGGTTGAGTTACCTGGGTATTGATGATGTCGGTATTCGGGTTAAATACGATGAGACCGGTGATGAAGAGCTGATTGAAGTCGACACTGTTGTTCTGTGTGCCGGTCAGGTATCGCGAAAATCGCTGTACACCTCTCTGCAGGAAGCCGGGGGCGTTAATGTGCATCTGATAGGCGGAGCAAAAGAAGCTGGAGAACTCGACGCCAAGCGAGCCATTAGTCAGGGAGCCAGGGTTGCTGCACTTCTATGACACAGCGCGGTTGTGCCGGCTCCGCTCCGGTGTGGCTGTTGCCTGGGCGACTTAACGGTCTGGTTTGTTGTGTGACGAGTCAACTGGACGTTGGCTCACTAGTGGTTATCTGAAAACGACTCTGAATGTTTGCATTATACTGATACAGGGCCACATAGTGCTTTTTAATATTATCAATATGAAACCTATTTGAGCGTTTTGTCATGGCGCTAAAGTGGTACCATAGCGTCTGCAGTAATGATTGTATGGCACGCTTGTAAGAAATTCGATTTAGTGATCACAGCGAAGGTTCTGGTCGCAATGGCTTGGAGAGTGTAGCGGTCCTCTGATTGGTGGCCCGGCACTTTGTCACTTAAGTATCTCCCGGGTCCGGCAGGAATATCGATCTAAACCTGCGAATAAAAATCCCCGGTAGCGTAGTGCTTCCGATTACCTAATCTAGAAAGGAAATGTTGCATGCAGCCGGCAGACGTTAAACGGTTTGTTAAAAAATCAAGACGAATCCAAGGCTGGTTTTCGCCACAGGCCGCGATGTTGTTCGGTTGGGTTGACCAAATCCAGAAAGACAACAGTATCAGTGGCGATTGCTTCGAGATTGGCTGTCATCATGGTAAAAGTGCCATGTTGCTCGGCGGTATGATTGGCGGCAAAGAAAAACTTGCTGTGTGCGATCTGTTCGGTATGCAGGGCAGCAATGTTTCGCGCTCCGGTAACGGCAACCTTGCCACCTTCGAACAAAACATGCGCAGCGTCGGTGACTCCGGCGTCAGTGTGAATATCTACCAGAAAAACTCGGCGGCACTTAGCGCTGATGAAATTGGTACCGGGTATCGGTTTTTCCATATCGACGGTGGCCACAACCCCGATGAAGCTCTGGCCGATTTGCATCTGGCAGCGGCGTCCCTTGTTGATCGTGGTGTGATTGCGCTGGATGACCCGTTCCGAAGCCAGTGGCCGGGAGTAACCGAGGCATTGCTGCGATTCCTTGACGAGAATTCTGATTTTCAAGCCATTATGGTGGGCTTCAACAAGCTGCTGCTGACGCGTAAATCCTGCAGCGGTTTATACCTTAAAGAGTTCGAGGACCTGGGGTGTCGCGAAACCTACAAGCTTGGCTACCCTTTGCGTGTAAAGCAGTTGCCTTTCCACAACTTCGATCTGCGGATCATTTACGTGCCCGATTACCTGCAGAAATTGTCGCCGGGCAACATAGCGCGCAGGATCTACCATAAGGCAAGCCGCTATATCGAAACCCGTCGCCACCCGGGCCGCCCTGAAGTTGTAGTGGGTAAGCCTGTCCGTGGTCGCGGTTAGCTGAGTCTGTATCGGCGTGGCAATGGGCTGTTGCCGCGCATCGGTTGTGTGTTTCTGTGAGTGTTACCAACACCCCCCGCAACCCTGGCCCTTCACCAAATAATCGAACAGTCGCTCGCGCCAGGGTGCCCTGCCGCTGCAAAAAAACCGACCACGCAGCCATTGCAGGGTGAAATGGCCGATTACCGGAAAACGTCATGAGTTCAGCTCCAGTTGATGCCGCCGAGCGGCGTGCCGCTGCACCGATAATCTGCTACCGGAACGATCAGCTTCCGGCCTACCGCGAAGCGGTCTTTGCGACGGCGCGATCAACAATGAAAAAGGTAGCCGAGGTCACAGTGCCGCCTCGCGATGCGCGCACTTTTGAAGTTCCGGCCGGACACTTTTTTCGTATAGTGAGTGTCGAGGGTTCGCAAGTCGGGGACTTAAACCTGTGGAACTCCAATGATCTTTCCGAGCGGTTCTATAGCGGCAAGACACGGCAGTTGCAAGCCAGCCATGTGACTACGGGTGACCGGTTATGGGGCAGCTTTCCGGCGTTGCGCCCGATGGCCACTATCACCTGCGATACGCTTGACTGGTACGGCTGGGATGACGATGGTGCGGGTGTGCACGATGTTATCGGTACGCGCTGTGACCCATACACTAATCATCAGTTGATGGGGGCTGACTATCACTACTGCTGTCATTCAAACCTGACCCGCGCGCTGGCTGATGGGCGGCAGTTAAGTCTTGCAGAGGCTGAGCGCCACATTCACGATGTACTTAACGTCTTTATGTGTACCGGTTTTACGCTCGACACGCATCAGTATTTTATGAAAGCGAGCCCGGTTCGCCCCGGTGATTTTATAGAGTTTTTTGCTGAAATAGATTTGTTGGGGGCGCTGTCAGCGTGCCCGGGTGGCAACTGCGGGAGCAGCCACTCTGATGACTCCACGCCGTGTTACCCGCTGTTGGTAGAGATCTATAAACCATTGGCGGATACTTTGCCGGATTGGGGCGGGTCGGACAAAAGCGGCTATTCAGGAAGCCATGGCCGCTGAGTAGCCGTGCGACAGTTGCTGGTATCGCCAGCGCCAGGGGCGGCGTTGGATTTTGATCGGGGCCGGTTGCACAGAATTCACAATAAACAGCACGCCCGGTGGCGCGCCGCTTACGATGTTGTCAGTGAGCGACCACACGCCGGTGATGATTCAGAAATCGTTCTGCAATGGGGTGTTTATCAGGCGGGCGATTGTCAGTCGCGTAAGCCTTTAGCCTATGAGCCCATTCAATCGATCATCAGAATAGTCTGCAAAGCTATTGGTGGGCAGGTCCAGCCAATCATGCAGTACCCGGCTATAAACGGCGCGGTAGTCCATGGTGTATTGCAGATCGTCGTTAATCAACTGGCCTAAATCCGGAGCTTTGCCATAGAACCCGCCATTAACACGTCCGCCGGCTAGAAAGTGTACCGCAGCGGTGCCGTGATCTGTGCCATTGCTTTCGTTCTCCCGGGCGCGACGGCCAAACTCTGAGTAAGTGACCAGGACAGTGTTGTCCCACTCGCCGGTTTTCATCAGCTCGCGACGCATGCCCTTGATTGCCAGTGCCAGTTGCTTAAGTAGTGATTTTTGCTTGTTCAGCTGTCGGGCGTGTGTGTCGAATCCGCCAAGCTTCAGCTTTATTACCGGAACATCGATACCGGAATTTATAATGTTAACCGCATGTGTCATCTGCTGCGATAAACCACCGCCGCCGATGTGCGCACGTTGGTTGTTGCGCTCTATTTTGTCTGAAATGTTGTCGAGTGATGACTTCAGCACTTTGGCGCGGTCGAGTAGCAGTGCCATGGTGTCGTTGACCGGGCGGTCGGTCTGTTTTGCCAGTGCCATGCGATCAGAGAACTGGTCGGCAGCTGACATCGAAAGCCAATTGCCGCCGGGGCTGCTGAAAACGCCCATGCCGCCGCCAAGCACAATGCCATGTGCGTCGACTTCGGTGCTAGCGTAGGCATGCTCCAGGTCATGGGTAATCCAGCCACGCCGCCCTGCGTTGTTTCCATCGCCACCGCTTTCCCACAGCGCAATAGATTTAAAATGGGACCGATTCGGCTGCGGGTACCCCAGCCCATGAACCACAGCAAGCTCGTTGTTCTCCCACAGGCCCATCGCGTCTTTCAGCGCACTGTTGAGTGCGAATTCCCGGTTGAGTTTGATCAGGCTGTTTTGCTTCAGGCCAATTGATGGGCGCAACTCATAGTAGCGATCATCTGTGTAAGGCACGACGGTGTTCAACCCATCGTTCGCCCCGGCCAGTTGCAGCAATATTATTCGCTTGCGTGTCGCGGTTGCTTTGCTATTGGCGAAGCTGGTGGCAAACGGGAGCAATGGAATCATGGCGGCTCCAGCCATGCTTTGCAGGAAATTGCGTCGAGTCATGGGTTTATTCCTGTAGTTTCCCTGGTGCTGTTTTCATCGTGAGCGATCAGTAGAGCTGGAACGCAAGGTCGGTCAGTACCGACGCAGGGCTTGAATCGTCGGTGGCGGCTTCATTAAGTGCCTTGGTGGGCAGCAACAAAGTTTGCAGTGTCAGGTCTGGCAGCTTCCTGAGCAGGGTGTCCAGATCGGATTGCCATTCGGATTCACTTCGCCCTGCAGCCAGTGGCGGTTGCCCGGTGAGCTGATCATTCATATCCATCGGTTCCACGGGTGGGCTGGCGATTAGTAGTTTGCTGTCGCTGGTGGTGTACGGGGATTGCTGGAACTGTGCGGACATTCGTGCGACATGTGGCGCCCAGGTATCGAATTTACTTTTCCTTGCGTCTTTTTTTAGTCGTTTGCTGCCGCTTGCTTGCCGATACAATCCGGGTAATTGTCGCCATAGGGCGTCGATCAGTTTCCTGTCTGATGCAGTCAGGTCGGTGTACTGACAATTTTCGTTCTTTTGCGGAACCAGATCGATTGTCAGAGAGCGTCGCCCGGAGTTGTCTTTTGCTAGCCAGCTGCACCCCGGCCAGTGGTCGATACAATCAGGCCAGCAGTGATGGTTGTTCAATCGTATACGGTAGTGGTCGTTTTTTTCTTTGACATATTTTACTTCGAGGTTGTGCCATTTCCGTCCATCGAACTCGACGTCGATCAGTGCCAGTGTCAGTGTGGAGCGTTTCGGCCGATCGGCATTTTCAGCGCCCCAGGCGTAGACATTGGATGCTTTCAGTGTGTCTGCGGGCAGGGTGGTTGCTTGCGGTGCCGCTACGGGTGCGGCTTGCGTGAGTCTGACTTTCCCCTGGCAATATAGATTTCCAGCGCCTACTTTATTTTGCGGTGGACAGCGACTGTTCTGTACGCCTTCCGTTGCATTGAACAGCTTCCCGTCGAGTGCCACCCACTTTATATAGAGATTTCTATCGCCGCCGTTTTTTGCGTGGTCATTGAGGAATTCAACCTCGATAGCATCAAACTCATTGATACCATTGTTTAGTGGAAAGGTCACGGTTTGCCACGGGCGTTCGGTCTCTAGTTTGGCTCGACCGAATCGTTTGGTGTCGTGACCGCCGATAACATCGGTTGGACCGGATGACCATAGAATCTCTTCGGCGTTAATGACATTGATGTTGTACTGCACCGGGCCTTCATAGTCCTCGGCGGCCAGGCGAATTTTGATCTCTGGCGGGTAGGTGCCGGCGCTCGCTGTCATGCCGTTGGTCAGTTGATTGCCGGTCATTGTGTTTGCCGATGAATCTGCCGCAGATTCCGTGAGGCTCATGCTGGATTGCATGGTGGCGGTTTGCATGCAGCTGCTGTCATCGCAGGTGTTGACCGAGCTCAGCCACTCCAGCCGGTTTAATAATTTGCCCGGTGTGATCCAGGCGGCCCCACCGGTCCAGCCGGCAACGTTGGGTGGGTCGAATAAATCCTGTCCCAGGCGACGCATGGTGGTGGGCAGCGTTTGCCAGGTGCCCGGTACGATACCAGACGATCGGATGGCTCCAATGGTCAGGGATACCGGAGATCTGACCAGACTGGCGCGATTTTCTGCCGCCCAGAAATCGTCGCTCTCGAGCAGTGCGCGATACAGCGTTTTGATATCAAAACCCGAACTTAGAAATTTATCGGCGATGGGTTTTAATTGCAGCTCTGTGGGTGCGTCAGGGCCAATCAGCATCTGCCACATTTTCCCGGGCACAAAACTCGCGGCCTGTGGTTGCTGCAGAATAAGGTCTATCAGGTCGTCGCCATCAAAGTGACCGGTATGGCCGAAAATCGTTTTTTCTTTTTGGTCGTGGTTATACGGCTTGAACTGGAACGACATATTATTGTTGGCAGAAACGCTATAGCCGGTCAGGGCTCGGGCGGCGTTTTTAATATCAGCTTCGGTGTAGTTGCCTTCGCCAAGAGTAAACAGTTCAAAAAGCTCACGCGCGAGATTTTCGTTCGGTGATTTTTTTTTGCTGTTGTCATTGTTCAGGTAGTTCAGCATGGCCGGGTCGCGGATAATCGCAGTGAGCATTGTTTTAAAGTTGCCGGTGGCGTATTTCCGCAACATTTTGTGTTGCCTCGCCATGGAGATCGCCTGGTCATTGATTGCTGAATAGCCAGTGGCGAAGTGATCGTGCCAGAACAGAATCATGCGTTCGGTCTGTGGAGACTGTGTTTCCAGCATCTCTTTGACCCACCAGAGTTTCAAGGTGGACATTTCCTGATCCCGGCTGTCGTTGAACTTGCGCAGGTTGGTTTTTGATAGCTCGTTGCGACTCCAGTGGTGCGGGGCGGGTCGCTCCGTCCAGGCTGGCATTGGCTGTGACGGGGTGGTCGTGAAGCCCTCAATAACGGCATCGATCGCCTCGGCGCGGGTTTTGCCGATGGTCTGATTGAGTTCGAAGGGCGAAGCACCGAAGCCGGTGCGATTGAGCAGATGGCGGGCATCTTCCAGGCTGAGCTGGCTATTCAGCGAGTCCTTTGCCAGTAGTAGCTGTGGCGTTACCAGCGCTATAACCAGAAAAATAACGTAGTGCATGGATTCTCCGATTAATCCTTGTTGTGCTCACGTGCGGTGCAGAGTAATCCGCTCAAAGTGACTGATTGCTGAACGCCGGGTAATGTCCTTGCGATCAGCACCGGCATCTCCAATCCCGGACTGGTAAAGCTATCGGCCACGAATAGTCAGGTCACTGTATTTTTTAGCACGGCTCACGAATTGTTGTGAACAAGATCTGTCTATTCCAGTCTTA
>CALKXD010000093.1 GCA_938003855.1 uncultured Granulosicoccaceae bacterium
CGGTGGGATTGAAATGAATTGTAAAGGAGGTATACATCGCAACAGCACCTTTGTTATAAGTTTATTGCAGAAAACTTTGGCAATTGAGCCGTCACAAGTTTTCACAATGCGATGTGTTTGCAAAGCCACGGTACCCGGTACTCCCCCGTGATCTGCGATCGCCATGTGTCTATTTCCTAAAGCCTGAACAGACAATAGTAAATTTTAGCGTCGCGATTCATTTTGGATCTGTGGCCGGTTAGTTAAATCGATGGAATATCTAAGGTAGCGAAAGGGATGAGAATTGTAATTTTTGGCGCCGGCGGCGTCGGTGGGTACTTTGGCGGACTGCTCGCGAAACGCGGACACTCGGTTACCCTGATTGCGCGGGGCGAACACCTGCGTAGTATTCAGTCCGGCGGTTTGCATGTCATTAGTCCAGCCGGAAACTTCCATATACATCGAATAAATGCGACGGATAACCCGGTGTCTATCGGCTATGTCGATGCCGTTATCGTTGCGGTGAAAGGATGGCAGTTAAAAGAAGCGGCAGAGCAGATTCGACCCATGCTCGGGCCCGAATCGATGGTGTTGCCGTTACTCAACGGGGTGGACGCACCTGCATTGCTTGCCGCTGAGCTGGGGGCTGATCGTGTACTGGGCGGGTTGTGCGGGATCATGTCGTTGATAGATTCTCCCGGTGTTATTCGCCATGTGGATTATGATCCATTCATCACGCTGGGGGAACCAAATGGCAAGCTGACTGCAAGAGCAAAAGAGCTGGCATCGGTATTGTCAGATGCGGATATCAACACGACGTTATCTGATAACATCACCCGGGCGATGTGGAATAAGTTTTTATATATCGCCCCGACCAGTGGAGTAACGTCAGTGGCGCGTGTGCCTATTGATGTCGTCCGAGATGTCCCTGAGACGCGAGCTTTGCTGGAGGCCGCTGTCCGTGAGGTGATCGCAGTTGGGTCGGCGGTTGGGCAGTCGTTTGTCGAAGAGGATTTTGATCGCGTTATGGAGATTGTCGACAGCACACCGGTAGGTGGAACGACCTCAATGCAACGTGATATTCAAAAGGGTAATCGTGCTGAAGTTGAAACGCAAACCGGTACCGTTGTTCGATACGCGCAGCGCACCGGAATTGCCGTGCCTGTTAATCAGTCTATCTACGCGGCGTTGCTACCGCAGCAATTGAGTGTTGGACAATAGATATGGCTTGTCGGGGGATCAGTGCTATTTAGCTTGGAGAAAAGGGAGGCGGCGAGCCGCCTCCCGGTTAGCGATGTGCCGGATGTGGCCTGTTAGCCGAGGAGGCTAAGAACACCCTGTGGCGAAGAGTTGGCTTGAGATACCATTGCAGTACCAGCCTGTTGCAGGATTTGAGCACGCGTCATGTTGGCAGTTTCTACTGCGAAGTCTGCGTCGACAATCCGTCCTCTTGCTGCGGCCTGGTTTTCCATGCCTACCTGAAGGTTATTGATGGCGCTGCTGAACTGGCTTTGCGCCGCACCCAGTGTTGCGCGTTCGGTGGTGACCAGGTCGATGGCAGTATCCAGTAGACCGATCGCTGTGTCTGCCAGAGCTGCCGTCGAGATATCGCCCGTAGTAGCTGATGCTGCAGTTGCAGCATTAGTGGTATCTACCCCGAGCGTCTCACCGCTGTTGGCTCCGACCTGAAAAACGATGTCACCTGCATCGGCATCAAGAATAGCCATGCCGTTAAACTTGGTAACCGCTCCGATGCGATCAATGTCTGTATTCAGCGCCTGGAATTCTGCGTCAAGGTTAGCCCGGTCACCCGTGCTGTTGGTTCCATTAGCTGATTGAACGGCAAGCTCTCTCATGCGTTGCAGCATGTTGCCAATTTCATTCAGACCTCCTTCTGCAACCTGAGCCATTGATATTGCATCATTGGCGTTGCGAATCGCTACATTCATGCCTTTTACCTGACCATTCATGCGCTCGGCGATTGCAAGGCCTGCAGCGTCATCACGTGCGCTGTTGATGCGCAAGCCTGACGACAGACGTTGTAAAGCCGTTTGCATGCTTCCCTGAGTAGAGTTCAGGTTACGCTGTGCAGTTAGCGAAGGAACGTTGGTATTTATTGTTTGTGGCATTAAACTTCTCCGTGAATTTTTATAATTGTTGTTTCCGTACAGTTGCTGCATCAGTATGCCTTGCAACAACTTTTGTAACGACCCTGCCTGTTTCTGCTTGATCCCTCATTGCTGAGAACACTGGTTAACTTTAGTGATGCAAGTCACTGATAGTGCGAGGGAATAGGGGAAAAAATTTATTTTTGCCTTTTTGTCCTACAGTTTAGCGATCAACGTAGGAGCAGGGTTTGTGCTGGTGCGGGCTTCGACAGTTCAGTTGCGTGTCCGCTATGGCACCGGTGAGATTGGTTGTGGGCCAGGTAATATTCGACTGTTGAGCGGTAATCGAGCAGCGGCTCGTGAATCGTTTATCGGGAAGATTTGCGTGGTGCCTATCCAGCACTACTTGTCTTTCAGAGGGGATCCGGTTTTGAGGTTGCCATGATACACCGTGTACTGGTTGCTTATTGAGATACCACAGTCTGCTCTGTGGGTCGCCGTCACTCCAGACGATAAACTTTCCCATTGTCCGAGTCGGTAAGCAGGTAGATGAAACCATCCGGGCCTTGCCGTACATCGCGAATTCTGCCGAGCTCACCGGCCAGTAGTCGTTCTTCGTGACTGACACTTTTGTCCTGCAGTTCAAGACGCGCAATGAGTTGATACTTGAGCGCACCCACCAGCAGGTTGCTCTGCCAGTGCGGGTATTTATCGCTGCTGACGATAGCCAGACCGGACGGGGCGATTGACGGATCCCAATAGGTGACCGGCTGCAGCATGCCCGGTTGGCTGGAGCCGATACCTATTCGGGTGCCACTGCCGTAGTTAACGCCGTAGGTTATGGTGGGCCATCCGTAGTTTTGTCCGGCCAATACCTGATTGAGCTCGTCGCCGCCCTGTGGTCCGTGCTCGTGCGCCCACAGTGTGTTGGTTTTGTTGTCATACGCCAGGCCTTGAACGTTGCGATGGCCGATGCTGTAAATCTCCGGCCGTGCGGCGGCGTCATTCACAAACGGATTGGTGGTCGGAATGCTACCGTCGGCGTGCAGTCTGATAATCGAGCCGTGATGCTGATCGAGTCGCTGAGCGGTTTTTTTTGAGCCGCGATCTCCGAGTGAGATGAACAGCATGTTGTTTTGATCGAACGCAAGCCGTGAACCAAAGTGACGGCCGCCCCCTGTTTTTGGTAACGCCTTGAAGATCACCTGCACGTCGGTCAGTGAGTTGCCGTCAAGCGTGCCATACAAAACCTCTGTGCCATAGCCCCGGGTATCTTTGCCAACGTAGGACAGGTAGACCCGTTGGTTGTTAGCGAAGTCGGGATGCAACGCGACATCCAGTAGTCCACCCTGGCCAGTGGCGGCTATTGCGGGTAATCCGCCAATCGGCTGTGGTAACAACCGACCGTCGATAACACGCCTGAGAGAGCCGGAGCGCTCGGTTACCAGCCAGTCTCCAGCTGATATAAACGCGATGGACCACGGATGATCCAGACCACTGATTAATTCACGCGCATTGATCTTTTGTTTTTCTGTGTCCACGGTCACGCTGGTGCCGGCCGCGGCCACAGTCTGAGCTAAACAGAGGTGGGTAGCCACGGCGGTGCCGAGTAATAATGTCGTCGCAACGTTGAGTGGACTGACCGGTTTCATGCGCATGCTCCAATGAGAGTTTGGCGGTTATTGGATCATAGTGCCGCTTGCAACGTGATTACCGATATCCGGTGGGTGCGTCGTTGAGTTGTGCGGCAGGCAAATCATCGGTCGCTGGTAAATTCTTCCAGACTCTTTAGTAAGCGGTTGTTGTGAGCAGGCAGGGATACCGAAAACCGGATGAAGTGCTCAAGGCCGGCCTCGCGTGTCTGATTCACCAGCAGCCCGGCATCATCAAACAGGTGATTGGCCATGTCAGCGGCCGACTCTGCTGTGCCACTCGATACCATCAGGAAGTTGGCGCTGCCTGAAATGACCACAAGGCCCGTGTGTGTCAGTGCCCGGGCGATCCGCTCGCGCTCTTCGACGATTTGTGCGACTTGCAGGTTTATATGATCGCGCACGGCAAGTGATGCGACCGCCGCTGCCTGGGCGGCGGCGTTGGCTGTGCCCATACCGCGAGCGGCGTACAGAGATGGAATCATCCACTGTGGCGCGTGCAGCCAGCCGATGCGAAGACCTGCCAGGCCAAAAGCCTTGGAGAATGTTCTGGTAACAACCACGTTTTCGTGCGAGTCGACCAGATTGTGCATCTGCGCGCAGTAGTCTAGCCCGGCGAATTCACCGTAGGCAAGATCGATCACCAGCACCACGTTGTTTGGCAGTTGGCCGGCCAGGCGGGTAACTTCAGCCGGGGTGATCATAGTGCCGGTCGGGTTGTTGGGGTTGGCGAGAAATACAATGCTGGTGGTATCGGCCACGCAGGCAAGCAAGCTATCGACATCGGTGGTGAAGTTATTCTCGGCAGCTTTCGTTAACGTGGCACCGACCCGGTTGGCAACGATAGGAAATTGAATATAGCCATACTCCGGGATCAGTATCTCTGTTTGATCGTTGGCAAAAACACGTCCAATCACGTCGAGCAATTCTTCCGAGCCATTGCCGACGATCAACTGATCAGGGTCGAGTGCGTAGCAGTCGCCCAGTGCGGCCCGTACCGCTTCACACGAGGGGTTGCCGTAGAAGTTAGCATTGTCTGTTGTTGTGTTGATTGCCTCTAGAACTGATTCGTGAGGTGCAAACGGCAGTTCATTGAAGCTTAGGTCGATCACCGGCAGGCCTTTCGGCTGAATGCGGGACTCGCGCTGACGAATGGTCAGTGGGGTGATGAAAGTCCGGGGGCGGGCTGTAGTCATTCGTTTTATAGTCGCAGGTTGTCGCTTGGTTACCACTGACTGTGGGTGTTTGTGGTAAATGCTCCGGGCAACGATACTTCAAGTATCTCCAGATTCGGGGATACCTCACTGAATTGCGTTTTGGTGCCGGGCGGAATCACAAACGCATCTCCCGCAGTCAGCTGCTGCTCAGGTTGTTGGTCGGCCTTCAGACTGACTGACCCGTCCATCACAAATGAAAACAGAATATCGCAACTGTGGCTGTTGATCTCAGTCGCGATGATGCTCGAGTCACTTTTGATTACCTGCACATCAGCAACGCCGCTGGTGGCGTCGAGTATGCCGGTGCGCCGCCGGCTAAAACCCGGTAGACGTGCTGGCTGCCAGCGGGCATTGGCCTGCTGGTGGTGGCAGAATCGCTGGCCGCTGAAGTTGCGCTCTGGTTTCAACTCAGTGGTTGGCAGCTCCATGTCGTGGTCGATGGTGGTGATGTGCTCGGCAGGGACGCCTATTTCAATGACCTCGAGGTTGTCGGATGATTCCAGTACGCGATGGCGAATCTCCGGCGGTTGAATCACGCAGTCGCCAGCGCTGAGAATAAACGGCGGGCCCTGATCTTCGTAGACCAGTCTTACCCAGCCGTGGTAGCAGTAAATCAGCTGAAAACCGACCGTATGGTAGTGGACCATATCAGGCACCGGTCCGCCGTCGGGGATGCGGATGTGGGAGGCGATTATTTTTCCACCCAGCCGGTCCGGGATCAGATCGCGGTAGTGCATGCCGGCTCTGCCGATTACCCACGGAGCTTCATCGACCAGCCGTCGCACAACAAACGCATGGCGGGTCTCGGGCTGACACAGCGGCGGGTCGGCTTCGGCGAACTCGATTATGGTGCCGTTGGGGGCCTGCAGTACGGTATCGGTGTGGTGTGCAAAACCGGCCGCCCGCGGTTGCAGCAGGCGCAGTGTGCCCGGTGCCTCAGTAGCCCCTCTTTCCAGCCGCAATCGCAGTCCGTACCCGGAGATCACCGCGACTGACGGATCGTCAGCGGGAAATATCTGGTCGAGTCTGAATCCAAGTTTGCCGGTGAAAAAAGGCAGGTCCTGTTTTAGATCGGCGCTGGGCAGGCGGATTTCGGCGCTGACGATGCTGTCGGCCAGGTGATTGTCTTCGGTGATGGTGGTAATTGTGCTGCTCCTGACGACAGTGGGGGGCTCGCGATCGGGGCCGGGCGCGTGCGCGGGGTAGGTGAAGTGTCTGGCGCAGACACGCAGTGACCAAATTGCGAGATTCGGCTTGAAGCCCGACTGAATATACAATAGCCTGAGTCGCAGGCAAACATGCCCTGACAGACCACACCGCCCGGCGTCTAAGGAGCGGTGACAATCGGAGAGAAAATGAAAGCACTAATAAACGTTCGCAAGGCCACGCTCGGTACGTTGGCGGTGGCGGCACTGTCACTGTCGTCCGGGCTGGCGCAGGCGGTAGACAAAGTCACTGCAGTGCACGCGTTCCCCCCGTTTCTGGTTTACACCAAAACCTTCCTGGCTATGGTTGATGACATCAACAAGCGTGGCGAAGGCGTGGTTGAAATCACCGTGCGCGGCGGTCCCGAGGCGATTGGCATGTTTGAACAGCCAAATGCCGTGCGCGATGGTGTGGTCGATATGGTCCACACCCCCGGCAGTTTCTACGGTGCCTCGGTGCCGGAGATCGACGCTATGGTTGCTGCGCGCAAGACCCCGATGGAAGTGCGTGCCAATGGTGGCGCTGACCTAATGAGTCAGATGCACCAGAAACGCTTCAATGTGCATCACCTCGGCTGGATTGACGGTGGTGTTCAATTTCATATCTACAACGCCCAGCCGTTTAAGTTCGGCGATGATGGCGTCGTTGATCTGACCGGGGTCAAGCTGCGCGACAACCCGATCTACCACGCCTTCTTTGAGGCACTGAACGCAACCACAGCCTCCATGCCATCAACAGAAGTCTATGCGGCTCTTGAAAAAGGCGTGGTTGATGCCAGTGCCTGGACGTCTATTGGCCTGATGGATCTGAAGTGGGATAAATTCGTCAAGTACCGTATCGACCCTGCATTCTATAACACCGACCTCGGTGTGATTTTCAACAGTGATAGCTGGGATGCGCTGTCACCGGAATCACAGAAACTTATTTCCGACGTCGTCATCGAGTGGGAAGAGAAGTCCTGGAGCGATCGTCAGGCCGATATCGTCGCCGAAGCCGCTGAGCTGCAAAAGCGCGGAATGGAATTTGTCCCGATGTCTGAAGAAGCCTCTGCCAAATACCTGCAGATGGCTGACGATGCCTCGTGGGCCCGCATGAAGGGACGCTTCGAAAAAATGGGCGGTGACAATGCCTATGACGAATTGCGCAGCCTGTATTACGGCGACTAGCGGGACGGCTCACGGCGGGACGCTTGAGCGGGCGGCAGCATGCTGCCGGCCTCTGGCGTCCCGACGGTGCGTACCGGGGGTTTTTTGATGCGTTTGAACCGGGCCCTGATACAAGTTGTTTTACTATGGCACCCTGCAGCGCCCCGGAGACCTACTGCGCCGGATTTGCACCCAACCGATCCGTCGGTGGCCTTGCAGCGCTGCGGCTGCTGATTAAGCAACTGCAGTCTGGAGTCATTAATCAGATGCGTTGTGTACACAGCCTGGACCGACGCAACACAACACTGGTGTTCCGGTGCTAACGTATCCAGCATCGACCATTGGCCGGCAATAGTTATAAGTCAGCAGAGCACAGCGGTGTTCTGCCCAATCGCGGTGTCTTGCTATTGCCGCAACACTCTATTACTTAAGCGATACCACTCAGACTCATGCGACTGATTGATAAAATTTGCGATCTGCTGGCAGTGCTGGCAGGCGTCTATCTGGTGGCAATCATGTTTGCGATTGTGTTCCAGGCGACTATGCGCTCGTTTGGTTACTCGGGGTCGTCGCATGTTTTTACGTTTTCCGAGTATGGACTGCTGTATATCGTGATGGCCGCCTCGCCGTGGCTGGTGCGCTTAAAAGGCCATGTCTATATAGAGATGCTAACGGCCGCACTGCCAAGGTCAATCGCCCCGGCTTTTTCCCGCGGGGTGACAGTTATCTGCGTGATTATCTGCCTGATGCTTGTCTGGTATACCGGTGAGGCCACCCTTAAAGCGTACACCAGGAGCGACTACGATATGCGCTCACTCGATATGCCTAAGTGGTTGCTGCTTGGTGCGATGCCGGTGTGTTTCGCCTTGATGGCCTGTCAGTTTATGCGTTTTGTATTTGGCGAAGACACGCTGCATACCGGTGAAGCAGGAGTGCACGAGTAATGCTCTGCCTGAACCGTTCGGCCGGACAGTACTGATGGAATGGTATACCGCACTTGGCTTTTTACTGGGCCTGGTACTATTTTTTATGTTTATCGGTGTGCCGGTGGCGCTCGCTTTCCTTGCGGCAAATATGGTCGGTGCCGCGTATTTCATGGGCGGTAATGGTGATATTTTTACTCAGATGTCGCGCGGTATCGGGCAGCTGGCCAATAATGCGGTTCCCACGGTTACCACGTTTAACTTAATGCCCGTGCCGATGTTTCTATTGATGGGTGAGATCTTCTTTTTTACCGGCCTGGCCAATCGCATGTTTGGCGCTATTGACAAACTGATGGGGCGAATCCCCGGTCGCCTGTCGTTTGTGACCGTAGCCGGTGGTACAGCGTTCGCCACATTGTCAGGGTCATCGATGGGTTCAACGGCGCTGCTCGGCTCGCTGATGGTGCCGGAGATGCAAAAGCGCGGCTACAAAAAACATATGGCGATTGGTCCCATTCTGGGTACCGGTGGACTGGCGATGCTGATACCGCCGTCTGCGCTTGCGGTGCTGCTGGCAACACTGGCTAACCTCGATGTTGGACAACTGCTGATTGCCGGAATTCTACCCGGTCTGATACTGGCGTGCTTTTACGCCATTTTGATTCTGATCATGTGCCTGATTGATCCGGATGCCGCGCCACCCTACGAGGTAGAGAGCATAAGCTGGGGCAAAAGGCTGATGCTGTTTATCACTGATGTACTGCCAATGATGTCGATTGTATTCGGAGTCATTCTGTTGATTATGAAGGGTATGGCAACGCCGTCGGAGTCTGCCGCATTTGGCTGTCTCGGTGTGCTGTTGCTTGCAGCAATTTATCGCAAGCTGACCGTCAGCAATGTAATTGCGTCGGTAAAAGGTGCGTTGCGGGTGACGGTCATGGCGTTGTTGATTATCTTTGGTTCAGCCACTTTTTCTTCGCTGCTGGCGTTTTCCGGCGCGAGTGCCGGTTTGATCAACTGGGCGACCGGCTTTGAACTGGCACCGGTGGTAATGCTGCTGGTGATGTTTGGTATTTTGCTGATCCTCGGTATGTTTATGGATCAATTGTCGATGATGCTGTTGACCGTGCCTATTTTTTTCCCGCTGGCGCAGACCCTCGACTTTAATCTAATCTGGTTCGGCGTTATCACCTTGCTGGCACTTGAAATCAGTTTCACCACACCGCCATTCGGCCTGTTGCTGTTTGTCATGAAAGGAGTGTCAGCACCTGGCACAACAATGCGTGATATCTATATGGCGGCGCTGCCGTTTATGGGGTGTGCCATCCTGCTTGTCGGCTTGCTGATTATCTGGCCCGGTATCGCACTCTGGTTGCCGGGTTTAAGTCAGTAACAACGACGCGGAGAAAATAATCACTGGCCGGCGCTTGCGCGATGCGCTGGACCACAGCGCAGTGTGCCTTGTCTGCATCGGGAGCAAACCCACCTATGAAAATCTGGTATCAAAGTTATGTTGATGCTGAACATGGTCAGTCGTATTGGGATTCGCTGCAGGCGCATCTGGATACCATCATTGATCCCGGCACCATCGTCGATATCAAAGGCATTACCCCACACGATTCCTACGCACACCCGATTGTTGAATTTCGCTGCGCCCGGGAGGTAATCTGCAATGCGGTGAAAGCCGAGCAGCAAGGCTATGACGCCTTTGTGGTCGGGCACTTTCAGGATGCCGGTCTCTATGAAGCGCGCTCAGTTGTAGACATACCCGTGGTTGGGCTGGGCGAGTCCTCCATGCTGTATGCCTGTCAGCTGGGGCAGCGCATTGGTATCGTGACGATAAACCCCCGCTATATTTCATGGTTCCATCAGCAGATTGTTAAATACGGCCTGGCGGATCGGGTCACCGGCGTCCATGCAATGACATTCCAGCCTGGCCAGATCCTCGATGCATTTGGCGACGACGACAAACTGCGTATGGTCGAAAACCTCTTTGAGCAGCAGGCACTGCCGCTGGTCGAGCAACAAATAGATGTACTGATACCCGGGGGTGGTATACCAATGCTGTTGTTTTCACAGATTCAACAGCATAACGTCAATGGTGCACCGGTAATCAATGGAATCCCTATTGTGGTGAAGATGGCCGAAATGGCGGTGAAGCTCAGGCAGACCACCGGGTTGTCCGCCAGTCGCGTGTCTGACTTCAAAAAACCACCCGCCGAAGTACTCCATGAGTTCATGACCCACCCCAGGGGGTTGTAATCACTGTGACCGAAACCCGCTATGCGGCCAGCGCCACTGGCCTGCTGATTGTTGATTTGCAAAATGATTTTCTGCACCCGGATGGTGCCTACGGCAGAGCAGGGCAAACCGCCGATGCGATTGCGCGTTTGCCGGATACCGTGTTACCGGTGGCGAATGCCTTGCGCGACGCCGGCGGCTGGGTTATCTCGACGCAGTTTACATTGGTGCCGGGTAAAGCCGGCGAGCCCTTCCTTGCGGCGCACCTCAGGCAGCTGAGGCCTTTCCTCGGTAAAGGGGATTTTGCACCGGGCCGGTGGGGGCACCAACTGGTCGATGTTCTGCAACCGGCCGACCTCACCGTAGAGAAGGTTGCCTACTCGGCGTTTTATCAGACGCGGATGGAATTTGTACTTAAAAAAGCCGGCATCCGCCATCTCTATATCTGTGGCATTGTCACTAACGGAGGGGTCGCCTCCACCGTGCGTGCGGCCCATGTCAGAGACTTTGCCGTCACCGTGCTGAGTGACGGCTGTGCTGCATTTTCGTCGCAGGCACATGACAACGCCATCGCTGATCTTGCCAGTCTGGGCACTGTGTGCAGTTGTGCGCAGGCATTGGCGGATCTGCGCTGAGCTATGACTGAAATACTCACAGATGACGGACTGACCTATGACCTTGAAACCACTTGTCTGGTTATAGGGGCGGGAGCCTGCGGGCTGGTTGCAGCACTAGCGCTTGCAGATGCCAACGTCGAGACCCTGGTGCTTGAGCGTGATGCCCGTCCCAGTGGTTCAACTTCCATGTCGTCCGGTTTTATACCTGCCGCTGGTAGTCACCTGCAGCGGTCGCGTGGTGTTTCGGATAGCGCCGAATTATTTGCCGACGATTTAAAACGCAAGGCCCACAATGAAGCCGACCCCGCTATTGTTCGCGTGGTTACTGAAAACAGCGGTGTGGTACTGGACTGGCTGGCGCAGTCACACGGACTTGAGTGGGTATTACTGGAAGATTTTCTATATCCCGGTCATTCAGCTCACCGTATGCACGCAGTTCCGGAAAAAACCGGTGCCGGTTTACACAGTCGTCTGATGGCGGCGTGTGAGAATGCCGGAGTAAACATTGCCACCAATGCGTTGGTCGATGCGCTGATTATCGATGACCGGCAGCACACCGCACCTGTGGTGCGCGGTGTGCGTGTTAAACGGCCCGATGACAGTGTTGAGCATATTCGTGCATCGGCTATTGTACTTGCTTGCAACGGGTATGGCGCAAATCCGGCGCTGATGAAACGCTTCATCCCCGAGATGGCAAGCGCGCACTATCATGGTCATGCAGGCAATACCGGCGATGCGGTTTTATGGGGCGAGGCATTGTCGGTGCCGCTGCAGCACACCGGGGCTTATCAAGGGCATGGATCACTTGCTGCCGGACACAATATACTGATTACCTGGGCCTTGATGATGGAAGGCGGAGTGCAGGTTAATGCGCTCGGTCAGCGCTTTTCCAACGAGCATGGCGGGTACTCCGAACAAGCCGTGCATGTTCTCAGTCAACCCGCAGGCAGTGTTTTTAATATCTACGATCAGCGACTGCATCAACTGGGTATGACATTTCCTGATTATCGCGAAGCCTGTGACGCCGGGGCGGTGATTGACGCTGCTACCGTAGAGGGCCTGGCCGGCCGGTTATCAGTGCCTGTGGATGCCCTTGCCGGGACACTGCACGAGGTGGCCGCGCTTGCCACTGATAATGCCACCGATAGATACGGGCGTCAGTTCAGCGCTGAGCACAAGTTAGCCGCACCCTACTATGCGATCAAAGTTGCTGCGGCTGTTTTCCATACGCAGGGTGGCCTGACCATAGACCCTGACGCGCGCGTGCAGCACAGCAGTGGTTCACCCGTCGGCGGTTTGTATGCGGCGGGTGGCGCGGCCTGTGGTGTTTCCGGAGCCACAGTGGCCGGCTATCTATCGGGCAATGGCCTGCTGACAGCGGTGGTACTGGGAAAAATAGCCGCTGACTGCGCAGTGAATGATTTGCCGATCAGTTAACCTGCAGGCAGTAGAGAGTCATCAGCGATGTTTTCCCGGATTAAGCCACATTGATCTGTAACCTCGTTGCTTGCAGTGCAAACCCGACAACGGTGGTTTCACACGACCAGTTAATAACCCGAAGACCAGAGTGGTCGACCAGCACACCGGCATCGTGCTGGATTCGTTTCCAGTGACTGTATACCGTTATCACTTGCGGGTGAGTACCATAGACGAGTCTGTCCGGCCGTAGGGGCGTTGTGGTCAGGTGTCTGCTAACGCTATAGACGGCCAGGTACTGAATGGTGCTACTCTGGTCCGGCATTTTAAAAAATAACGCTGATGAACCCACTTAAACTGATTGCCGGACATTGGCGGGGACAGTACGATCTGTTCCTGACTTTGCTGCTGATCGTACTGGGTTTGCGGATTGGTGTCGGCTGGTTGCAGCCGGGTATTCCGGTCGGGTTATTGATACCCTGGCTTGGGTCAAGTGCTGTGTTGCTGGTGTGGCAGGTGGTAGGGGCGCTGCGGGCAGGGGATAATCACCTCAAGGTCCGTGGTGACATGATGCTGTACTGGTGCACTATTATCGCTGTGGTGGTTGCCGTGGTACTGGCGGGCATGCAGACGCTCGACGGGCTATCGCGTGTTAATCCGCCGATTGAAAAGCAGCAGCCAACGGTTGCAATGCTACCGCTGGCTGATGACGGTAAGACGGTATATCTGTCCGGTGATCTAGGATGGGACTTGCGTCGGTCGTTTCTAAAAACACTGGATCACTCCCCCGATGTTAAGACGGTTCAGCTGCAGAGTAACGGTGGGTTGGTGTTTGTCGGGCGGGCGCTGGCATTGGCGATTACCGATCGCGGGCTTAATACGCGTACCGAGGGTACCTGCTACTCGGCTTGTACCATTGTATTTATGGCCGGAGTACAACGCACGCTGGGTAAACAGGGGGTGCTCGGTTTTCATCAATATGCCATCGATTCCCTGGACAAAACGCCACTGGTGTCAATCGGTGGTGAGCAACATGCCGACCGACTGGCGTTTGCACGTCAGGGCGTATCGGAAGATTTTCTGCGTCGTGTTTTTGATGCGGGCCATAGCGACATGTGGTTTGTTGGCGCGGCCGAGTTGCACGGCACCGGGGTGTTGACAACAGATTAGGCAAATGTAGCCACTGGCTTTGCGACAGCGTACCGGGACAGTACTATCAGAGCTGCACACGCTACTGTGTTACCCGCTATTTACCGCAGGATTCACCAACCGGGTGCATTGACCACAAAGAGAAAACCCTGTCGCCGCTGGGGCTCCCGCGCAGACAGATGTCTGTCAGCTCGCGGCGGCCACAGCGGCCCAAGGCGATGAGACAAATGCACCACCGCTGAAGCTTCCGTCTGTATTTTTACCGACGATATTCGGGCAGGCAAATAGTGCCGGATAGACACCGTTGGGTACACGCATCACGCTTGCGTCGGTTTCAATGCTCGCGGCTATATCGGCATTGAGTGTTTCGTCGACGCAGATTATCGGCGCACCACTGACGTCTATTCTACCCTGATGCATGGCATCATCAATCGACATACCATAGTCACTGATAAATGAAATCAGCTGCATTACTGATGGCATGATTCGGCGGCCTCCCGAGGCTCCCAGTGCATAGCGTGCGCCGTCGGCGGTGGTAAATTGCGTTGGGCACATATTAGAAAGCGGTCGTTTACCGGGGGCGATGGAGTTGGGCCGGCCAGAGCGGGGGTCAAACCACATCATGCCGTTGTTCATTAGTATACCGCTGTGCGGAAGCATCACTTTACTGCCGAACACCGACAGCAGTGTTTGCGTGAGTGACACCATGTTACCGGCGGCATCAACGGCACTGATATGGGTCGTGCAGGCGGGTGAGTCGCTGTCGTCGAGATCGCCCATGGTGGTCAGCCGGTGCTCGTAGGCTTCCTGCAGTGAGCTTGCGTAAGCCTGATAGGCAGGTGTATCCGGTTGCCCGGACGCCGGTTGCCAGCGCTGTTGCAAACGCTGCAGGGTATCGCATAGCGTCGGGCCTGCGGTCATGCCCGGC
Source organism: uncultured Granulosicoccaceae bacterium (assembly GCA_938003855.1). GTDB lineage: Bacteria > Pseudomonadota > Gammaproteobacteria > Granulosicoccales > Granulosicoccaceae. The sequence goes on from CALKXD010000093.1 coordinate 14,582, forward strand.
GCTGCATGAATGACCGCATCGCGATAGCGGTGCTCGTCAGCGGCGGCCTGAATTGTCTGGTACTGCGCCAGGTCGGCAGCGCGCAATGAGCTGCCAATGGTGGCGGCGTCGTCACTAATCCGCTGCGCGACTTCACCGTGGTAGAAGTCGTCAGCGCCACGCTCTTGCAGTGTTTCCAGTGTTGCGGCCAGTTGGCCCAGCATGATCCGTGGCACCGGACCGCCCCATTCGCCGGCAGGTACAAAGCCGCCGGGCAGGTAGCGTGCGGCGCTTTCGGGGTAGCGGGACAGCGTCGCCGCGGCCGAGGCAATTTTAAGCGTTGCGTACCAGTCTACCGCCATGCCGTTGCGGGCGCTTTTGATTGCCGGGGCAATGAGGTCGCCGAACGACAAACTGGCAAAGCGCTTTGCAGCAGCATTGATACCGGCCAGATAGCCCGGCGTGGCAATTGACATCGGTCCGTAGACATTGCGGTTGTCCAGCACCGAGGGCCAGCCGAACAGATCGTTGTCCTGACCGGCGGTCACCGGGTAGTCAGCCGGGTCAGCGCCAAGTGGCGCACGCATGCCGAATTCAAAAGCGTGGGTGGTGCCGGTGGCCGCTTCGAAATACAGCAGATTGCCGCCACCGCCAAGCCCGCTCATCCAGGGCTCGACGGTGCCTATCATCAGGCTGGTAGTGAGTGCCGCATCCATGGCATTGCCGCCCGCGCTGAGAACAGCGGCTCCGGCGTCCGACGCGGCATGGTGCTGACTGGCCACCAGGCCTTTACTGCCGTGCACTGCCGGTTTGCGTAGATGCCAGGTTTCGACGTTCTTCCAGCGGGTATCTTGCGTCACAGGAGTTGTCCGGTTAAATACGGGATATCTACTATTCAGTATCTTACGCCGTCACGCAACGATGACGTGTTTGCAGCGATGCAGCAGTCGAATACAATGACACGCAAACAGCAGATGGCTGTTGCCCTGCAACATAAAGAGAAGCAAGCACTTGAGCGAAGCAAAGAAACGCAAGAAAATTATCAGATTGTGTATCGAGATGAATGATACCGGCCTCAATCAGGGCACATCAGGCAATATCAGTGCGGTACACAAGGGCAATATGCTGATCACGCCCAGTGGTATTCCCTACGAAGAGATGCACCCCGATCAGATTGCCAGAATGCCGCTCGCCAGTGATTCGGACGAATGGGAAGGCCCGTGTAAGCCGTCGTCCGAGTGGCATTTTCACCGTGCAATCCTCAATAGTAACCCCGGCTTTGGCTCGGTGGTTCATACGCACTCTGCGTTTTCGACCATCCTGTCTATCTGTGGTCTGGATATTCCGGCATGCCACTACATGATCGCAGCGTTTGGTGGTAACTCTGTGCGATGTGCCGACTACCAGACGTTTGGCACTCCAGAGCTTACGGACAGTATTTTGAAAGCAATGAAAGATCGCTCTGCCTGCCTGATGGGTAATCACGGTATGGTGGTGGCAGGTAAAAATCTGGACAAAGCGATGTGGGCGGCGGTAGAGCTGGAAACATTGTCGATGCAGTATTACCACGCCAAAATGCTGGGCGGCATGAAGCTGCTGGCCGACGATGAAATGGATCGGGTCGTCGAGAAATTCAAAAGCTACGGGCTGCAGGTAAACAAGGACGCCGGGTAGGCGCTCCGTGCGGGGCGACTCAAGTACCCGGCATCAAGTACCCGGCATAATGATCGATACAATGGCCGGAGGCCGGTCATTCGGCAGAGGGAGTGTGAGTCGACGCGACACCTCATGGTGCATAGCGCTGCACCCGGGTGGCCGATTAGGTCAGGGCTAACCGCGATACTGCGGTGTCAGTTGCCAGCGCCATCGAAATACCGATCAGTGGCACCTTGCAGCGACCGATCATGCGGATCGTATCCACAGAAACGGCAGTGCAAAAACGCCATTGCCCTATCGCATTATCCACAGTTGATAAGAGTACAGTTGGTCCGCCCGGGAGTAACACCGCAACGCGCCGTAGCGATAGCCGGTGGTGCAATTGCAATGTGTCACTGTGGCGGGTGCTGTGGTGGTTCTGAAGGTCATGTCCCTGCAATGGCAGATCAGCTCCCGGTCAGTCCCGCCGGTTCCGTTGCTGTTACCTGCGGTTTTACAGGTTGATCGCGGTTGCGGTCATCAGGCTTGATTGGCTTTTAAGCGTTGTTGTTTTCTATTCCTACCGCGAATATCAACGGGATTGCTCAAGCTAACTGCGGGAGTGTCGTCAAATGGAGATATGCAATAGTTGAATATTCTCATTTTTTAGGGGGTCAGGTTTGTTGCGGGAAATGATTTCCCGAGTGACAGATGCTGACTCTTAACCAAACTAAAACCAAATACAAAGGATTGTCATGGTAAATGTGCTTAAGCGCCTGCTGTCAGCCGCTACAGGCAGTGGCTCCGATGCGATAGACAAGCAGCGTCTGCACGATTATGCCTGTCAGGTTGAATCAATAAACCGCGCGCTTGCGGTGATCGAGTTTGAACTTGACGGAACCATCGTGAGTGCAAATGCGAACTTTCTCTCAGTGATGGGTTACACCGAAAGTGAAGTTGTCGGTCAGAAACACAGCATGTTTGCCGAGGCCGGTTTAGCAAACAGCCCGGAATACAGCCGGTTCTGGGCCCGATTGAATGACGGGGTGTTTGAATCGGGTGAATTCAAGCGCATTGCCAAAGGCGGCCGCGAAGTCTGGATCCATGCAACCTACAACCCGATCACTGACGAGTCAGGTAAAGTTTACAAGGTGATCAAGTATGCCAGTGATATCACCGCTGAAAAACTTCGCGGCGTTGACTCGGATGGTCAGCTGGACGCGATCAGCAAATCACAGGCGGTAATCGAGTTTGACCTGAACGGCAATATACTCACTGCCAACGAAAATTTCCTGAGCACGCTTGGCTATAGCCTCAGTGAAATCATCGGTAGACATCATCGCCAGTTTGTTGATTCAGAAACAGCCAACAGCCGCGAGTACCAGGACTTCTGGCAATCACTGAAACACGGAACGTATCAGTCCGGAGAGTTTAAACGCATAGACAAGTCCGGCAAGGTTGTCTGGATTCAGGCGTCTTATAATCCGATCCTTGATCTGAATGGTGCACCGTACAAAGTGGTTAAGTTTGCCGCAGATATTACGGCGCAAAAAGAACTGCAGGGGACGATTACCAATGTGCTTAGGCAAACATCCGAGATTGTTGAAGGGATGGCGCGCGGGGATTTGTCCAGCCGTCTGGAAGGAAACTTCAGCGGTGAATTTGCTCAATTACAAGCTTCTGTCAATGAGTGCATCGAACGGATGAACTCCACTCTGGCTGAAATCAACGGGCTGGCGACACAAGTCAGTATCGACTCCAATGAAATTGCGGACGGTAACAACACACTGAATGCCCGTGCGTTGGCACAGGCGTCAACAGTGGTCGAGACCTCGTCAAGTATTCATCAGTTGACCACCACCGTGCAGCAAAATGCAGAAAACGCACACAACGCCAGCCAGCTGGTGACCACGGTGTCCGATCAAGCGCGCAAAGGTGGTGATATTGTCGAGAAGGCAGTGCAGGCGATGGGGCAACTGCATGAGTCGAGCAACGATATTTCAGAGATTATCGGTGTGATCAACGAGATTGCTTTCCAGACTAATCTGCTGGCGTTGAACGCATCAGTCGAGGCCGCCCGGGCTGGTAGTCAGGGCCGGGGTTTTGCGGTTGTCGCAAGTGAGGTGCGGGATCTGGCCGGTCGCAGTGCAACAGCGGCGAACCAGATCAAAGATATCATTGAAAGCAGCGGCAAGCGGGTGAACGAGACCAATGAACTGGTGGCCCGTTCGGGTAAATCACTCAAGGAAATAGTGGCCGGCATAGATAAAGTGACGAGTATCGTTGGTGATATTGCCACTGCCAGTAAAGAGCAGTCTTACGGTATCGGTGAAGTCAACAAGGCCATAGTGCAGATCGATGAACTGACACAGCAAAATACGATTATCGTCGAGAAAGCCTCACAGGCCAGTGAAAACCTGAAGAATGAAGCTACTGAGTTAACCACGCTGGTATCGAGCTTCAAACTGGATAACGCGGGCCATAACGGCCAACGCGCGGCGGTTGGTGTTACTCAGCGCAAAGCGGCCTAAGACTGCAGGTGCTTTATAGTCTACCCCCGCCCGCCGCGCGGGGGTAGTCAGCCACTAGTCTGGTTTGCACCGGTATCTGACAGAGTGGTTTGGTGTGTGGTTCACCGTGTTGCTGTGGTGTTATCATCGGTGTCACAGTCGCTTGTTTGTCAGGTCGGAAATTGAAACACTACTCGTGCGATACCGTGATTATCGGAGCCGGCATTGTTGGAGTCTCGACGGCTTATTATCTGGCAAAACACGCCCCTGATCAGCGCATACTAGTGCTGGATGCCGGGCAGCCGATGGCGTTTACCTCTGCACAGTCGGGAGAAAACTACCGTAACTGGTGGCCGCACCCGGTGATGACCGCATTCACTGATCGCAGTATCGATCTGATGGAGCAGCTTGCTGGCGACTCAGATAATCGCATCAACATGAACCGTCGCGGTTACGTACTGGCCACACGCTCGGATGATGTTGATCAATTGATGACAGAGTTGCACACCGGTTATAGCGAACTTGGCGGCAATGCAATCCGGGTCCATGACAACGCCGCTGCAAAAAGCTATCAACCACCGCTGTTGCCAGAATGGATGCGAGCGCCTTCCGGGGTTGATGTGCTGCGTGATCAACGACTGATCCGCAAGACGTTTCCATCTTATGACCCCACGTTGCAAACCGTTGTGCATGTGCGTCGCGCCGGTGCGATCAGCGGTCAGCAGATGGGGCAAATCATGCTCGAGCACTTCAGACAGGCGGGCGGGATACGGGTAGCCGGTCGCGTACAGTCGATCAAAACAGGTGACGGATTTTGTCTTGAGCTTGCCGACGGGTCGGTCACGGCCGGGCAGTTAGTCAATGCAGCGGGACCGTTTGTCAATACCATCGCTTCCATGCTTGGCACCGCACTGCCAGTGACCAACACTCTGCAGCAGAAGATTGCCTTTGAAGATACCGCAAGTGCCATACCGCGTGCTATGCCGTTTTCTATAGATCTTGATGAGCAGATAATAGACTGGGACGAGGAAGAAACCGCACTGCTGGCTGATGATCCGCAATTTGCCTGGCTGACAGAGCAGATGCCGGGGGCAATACATTGCCGTCCCGATGGTGGTGATGACGGCCGCTGGATAAAGCTTGGCTGGGCCTTTAATAATACAGAATCGCAGCCGGTCTATGAGCCGCAATTTGCGGACAACTTTCCCGAGATAGTGTTGCGCGGGGCTGCGCGCTTAAACCCATCATTGAAAGCCTATTACGGGCGACTGCCACGCACCATGCACCACTACGGTGGCTACTATACGCTGACAAAAGAGAATTGGCCGTTGATAGGGCCGATGGCTGCAGAGGGTAGTTACGTGGTCGGTGCTATGTCAGGGTTCGGTACCATGGCGGCCTGTGCCGCGGGTGAGTTGTGTGCGTGTTGGGTTGCTGGCGCGGCGCTACCAGACTACGCAGCAATGCTGTCTCCGGCGCGCTATCATAACGCGGCACTTATGGCAGAGCTTAATGCGATGTCGAGTCGCGGTATTCTATAGCGGCGTGTGCTTCACAGGCGCGTGCGCCGGCCTCAGCGGGCGTGCGGTTCATCCAGACAGGGATTCACCTTCAATGGTAATTCGGTGCATCAATCGGCGTTCACCGGGGTAGTCGTTTAATGCCTTGTGCCAGGTGGCGCGGTTATCCCAGAAAGCCACTGAGCCATCTTGCCAGTTAAAGCGGTGCTGGAACAATTCAGCCTGACAATGGTGGTAGAGCAGTTCCAGCAAAGCGGTGCTTTCATCTGCCGGCAGTTCGTTGATGTGCAGCGTGAACTGCGGATTTACATAGAGTGCCTGCCTGCTGCTGATCGGGTGGCGAATAACCACCGGGTGTATCGCATTCTGAGTCGCCGCGTCACTGTTGTGAAAGCGCGCTGACAACGCTTGTCTGTCAGTGCCCTCGTGTGCCTTTTTGCCAAAAACGTGTCGGCTCGAATGCGTGGCCGTTAATCCATTCAGTGTTTTTTTCATGGATTCGTCAAGCGCATCGTAGGCCGCAAACATACTAGCAAAAAGGGTGTCGCCACCTGAACCCGGTAAGTCCCTTGCGACGAGGATAGAGCCAAGCGCAGGAATTTGATCGTAGCTGTGGTCGGTGTGCCACAACTCACCGATATTCTTTTGCTGGTCGGGTTCCTTCAGTACCTGGGCTATTTGCGGAAAATCTGATAACGGAGTGAAAAAACGGTTGATGTTGATATGACCGAAATGCCCGGCCAGTTTGATGTGGTTTGCGCAGGTGAGCGATTGATCGCGGAAGAATAGTACGCCATGCTCACCTAACGCCTGCTTTAGAACGCCGGTCTCTGAGGCCTGCAGCTTGTTAAGGTTAACGCCGGTAACATAAGCGCCGGCATTATCAGCAGCGTTTACTGTGACAGGCATAGAATTCTCCTTCATGTAAGGGGGCTGGCACCGGGTGAAACTGCGTGAAAGCCGTCGGGTCGAGAGGCACGGGCAAACATATCAAATCAGACGACACGGGTAAATTGCCGCTCGGTTGTACGTGCTGTGTTTTGGAACTCGCCAGCGGAACGGTTACCCCGGTGGGTTGAGTGTATTTGCGTTGTCAGCAGAATTCTTTTAGTTTTCAGTAACGCAAGCCTGAAACGTTTGACTTAATATTGAAGCAGAGTGAAGTATACCTCGGCGAGTACCCGACCCGGATCGCAGATATTGCCAGCGCAGACTGTCATTGTGTGCGGGTGTGTTCGCCGGGCGCTGAAGAAAAAGTGGCCCGTGGATGGAAGCTGATCACCTTTGGCTATGGCAAGCCTTTCTGTGCCGTTGCACCACACAAAAAACGAGTAAACCTGTAATGCTACGTTGGTGCAGAATTACCGGATCCGGCCGGATTGCTTGTCGGCACCGTCCGGTCTATGCGGCATATTACGTTACACCGGGCCGGAGATATAAGTGATGAGGTTATCGCATTGGTGCGAGCATCGGTATTATCGGCAAAGCACCGCAGTGGTAGAGCCGGCCGGGCTGCAAGTGCGGTATCGCGGCGAGGTAACTGCCGGTGAGCTAAAATCAGGTCGGGTATGCTGCACCCGTCAATGCTACGCACTATGTTTTTACTGATCCGACCCGTTAACCTGTTTGAGCAAACCCGTGACTATTGATAATCGTATCCGCCAGGAGATTCTTAGACGTATAGAAGGGGCGGAGGCAGAGCATAACGTAAAAGTTATCTACGCCTGTGAATCCGGCAGTCGCGCTTGGGGGTTCGCCTCACCTGATTCAGACTACGATGTCAGGTTTATCTATGCGCATCCGGCTGACTGGTATCTGTCGTTTGATGTGGAGCGACGCCGCGATGTTATCGAGTATCCGATTGTTGACGATATAGACATCGGCGGTTGGGATATTCGCAAGGCACTCTATTTGTTCACTCGAACCAATGGTGCACTGCTCGAGTGGATTAACAGCCCGATAAGATACTGCGAGGTTGGCAGTTTTGCGGAAGAAATGCGCCAGCTTGCGCCTGCGGTATTGAATGATATCGCCCTGAAGTATCACTACAGCCATATGGCCCGAGGCAATGCCGGAGATCAGCTGGCAAGGGATAAAGTGCGGCTGAAAAAGTATTTCTATATCCTCCGCCCGCTGTTGGCAATTCGCCATATCGAGTCTGGCCTGGGTGTGCCGCCGGTACGCTTTCAGGCGCTGCTCGAAGCAGTAGCCCCCCGGCATCTCAAGGCGCCGGTCTATGACCTGATTGAGCTGAAAAAAAACACCCCGGAAATTGGCAGCGGTGAACATATCGTCGAAATTGACGAGTTTATCTTCTCTGAGCTGGCCAGGCATGAGGGAGTGCTGACCGGACAGGGAAGGCCGGATATCCACGATACACAGTCCACAACAGAGGCGTTAAATGGTATTTTTCGAGCGGCTATAGCATCGGTGTAGTGAGAGGTTGTTGTCGTCCCGGGCTGATGCAGGGATTGGCCGGTCGGTTGCAGCGCGTACCTCTCTCGAGGGACGCTGCAGGCAATCTATCGCGGCAATCAAATTCTGCCGCGATAGGTGTCAATCTCGAACTGTCTGCCCTCGCTGGTGATCAGTGCGTATTCCTGCTTTTTGCAGTTAAGGTAGGCCTCTCTGAATAAAACCGGTAGCAGGTTTTTGATAAAGCTGCTTTCTTCAAAGGCGTTGATCGCTGATGGCATACTGCAGAGCACATTAGCGAAATTCTGATCATACGAGGTACCGGTGACAGGCTCAGGGGGTGATAGTTTGTGATCGATGCCATTAAGTGCAGCCATTAGCACGCTGCTGACCAGCAGGTAAGGATTGGCATCAGCGCCGGCGACGCGATACTCGATGCGTCGAGCAGAACAGTTACCGCCGGGTATTCTGATTGGTACCGTGCGGTTATCGTAGCCCCAGCAGATTCCGGTTGGTGCATAGGAGTTAGGCTGGATGCGACGATAAGAACTCACGTGCGGAGCGCAGAATAAAACCAGCTCATTGAGTCGGTCTAACAGACCGCCCACCGCGTGTAAAAGCACTGTGTCACCGACCTCTGTGCCATTGTCAAAAATGTTGCGACCGCTGCTGTCGAGAACACTAAAGTGCATATGCTGGCCAGAGCCATCCAGGTCGGCGTAGGGCTTGGGCATATAGGTCAGACCCAAACCGTGCTTGAGCGCGACATCCCGCATGATCAACCGCATATAGGCCATGTCGTCAACGGCTTTGTAGAGGTCCTTGCTGTGGTTGAGGTTGATTTCAAACATGCCGGGTCCGTTTTCACTGAGCACTGAGGTGGTGTCGATACCAGCGTCATGGCAGTGGTCGCGAATGTCATTTAGAAGTGGTGCAAAGTGCTGCAGATCGACAATTGACCCGCACTCACGACCGGTCAGTCGCTCACCGCTTAGTGGTGATTTCGGCGGTGTGGTGGTCGCTTCGGTTAGATCGTATAGATAAAACTCAACTTCCAGTGCGACCACTGGCTGCCAGTCACGCCGGTGGTAGGCATCGATGGTGGATTGGATCAAATGGCGGCAACCGGTTTGCACCGGGGTGCCGTCGTCCATCAGGAAGTCGGCCGGGACAATGGCGATATCGTCTGCCAGAACACTGCGATACGGGGTACGACCGGTCGGGCACAGAACGATATCGCGGTCACCGCTGCCGTCGACTTGTGAGCAGCCGTCTATCTCATTGCCTAGAATATTGACGCTGGGCGTCGACAGCGCCATGCGTACTTCGCCGTTTGATACTTTGGCAGCATCCCGTGCGGGTACGCTTTTGCCGCGCATGACGCCATTGACATCCGGTGCGGCAAGTAACAGTGTGTTGATACCGCGCTGCGATTGCAGCCACTGCATGAGGTTAGACATTGATATCAGATGTTGCCAGTGCTGCCATGTCTTCGCGGTACAGCAGTGGCTCGCCGGTGCTGCCAAAAGCGCGTGCATAGGCGTGCCCTGAATACACGCTGTTTGCGATCAGCCCGGGCGTCAGGCAGTCGCCGATGCGTGTGATGCTGCTGATACCGGCGTCGGCCCAGCGTTCCTTGCTGGCATTGAGTTCATTCCACAGAGATTCATCGGGGCTGCGCGAGGTCACCGACACCAGCTTGCCACAGGCGATCTCGCGAGTCCTGCCGGAGTAGCCACACTCAAGAGTCAGGCTGTCGTCAGACATACCATGCAGTGAGTGCAGTGGTATGATTTCGACATCGAGATCAATCAGTCGACGCTGTATGCGTTCTTGTTCAAGGGTGTTGTCGCTCCATGGTGCTACCACCGGGCTCGGGGTGACAAAAACGGTTTTGATACCAAAGCCGGCCACAAGCTCTGCCAGTACGCTGGCCATATAGAAACGGTCGTCGTCAAAGATGACCACCGTGCCGCCACCGCTGCATGCCTCCTGACCGTGCAGCATCAGATCATCAGGTGTTAACACCCGTGTCTGATCCAGATACGCAAGCGGCAGACGATGGACCCGGCCAACGCCGTCGCGACGCCAGGTCGCACCGGTGGCAATAGCGACATGCGCAATACCGAAGTCGAGGATATTGTCAGCGCTTAGCTTGCTCTGCAGGTACATCTCTACGTTGGCTTTTTGCTGCAACTGCCAGACTCGCCAGTCACGCACCCGGCTCCACGCCGCAAGTCCCGGAAGTTTGCTCTCCAGTCGCACCCGGCCACCCCAGTCGTGGCCGGCCTCGGACAGTGTCACATGAACCCCGCGCTGAGACAGCGCCCGGGCGGCTTCGAGTCCGGCGGGTCCGCCGCCGACGATCAGGCAGGTCTGATCCCCCGGCAGTGACGGGATTACCTCCGGGTGCCAGTCACGTCGCCATTCCTCGCCCACAGCCGGGTTTTGCGTGCAGCGCATGGGCACATTGGTGTTGTCACCGGAGACGCAGATATTGCAACCTATGCATTCGCGAATGTCCTCAATGCGCCCGGATTCAATTTTGTTTGGCAGGAAAGGGTCGGCGATAGAGGGCCGGGCAGCACCGATTAAGTCGAGCACACCACTGCTGACGACCCGCACCATCGTGTCCGGCGAGGTGTAGCGTCCGACCCCGACCACCGGCTTGGTGGTGACTGATTTAACAAAGCCGGTGTAGCGCTCCTGATAGCCTTCCTGAGAAAACCGTGAGCTCTGGCTGTCGTTCGACCAGTCAGACAGGTTGACGTCCCACAGATCGGGCAACTCGGCCAGTGCTTCTATGATGTCGCGGGCTTCGCCGTCATGCTGCAGGCCCTCATCCCCCAGTAACTCGTCCACTGCCAGGCGCACGGCCACAGCGCAGGTGTCACCAACCGCCTCTTTGGTGTCGGTGATCACTTCGCGAAACAGGCGCAGCCGGTTTTCCAGAGAGCCGCCATATTCGTCACTGCGGTGGTTATAGCGTTTCAGTAAAAAGTGCTGTAGCAGTGTCATGTCGTGACCGGCATAGACATAGATAATGTCAAAGCCCGCGTCCCGACCGCGAATAGCAGCTGCTTTGTGCCAGCGCCGGAACTCGGCGATGTCATTTTTGCTCATGCCGCGGGCCTGTATCGGGTCCTCTGGAATAATCACCTGTGCGGACGGACTCAACGGTGAGCAACGTGTGTAGCGGTTACTGGTATGCAGACCATTGTGGACCAGCTGAATCGCGGCCAGGCTGCCGTGCTCGTGTACGGCATCTGTCATCAGGCGAAGGGCAGGGATATCACGCTCATCCCAGATACGCGCTTCATTTGCGGGTGTGATATCAGTCGAGGGGTGAATCTCTGATTCCTGAGTTGAGACGACCCCCCAGCCACCTTCCGCTTTAATCCCGCGGAACCTGGCTTCGCTGCGTGGGAAGCGATAGCCCATGCCGGTACAATGAGGCACTTGATAGAACCGGTTCGGTGTGGTCACCGGGCCGATTTTTACCGGCTCAAACAGGATATCGTATCTTGGATCTCGCATTCTTCAGAGGCTCGCAACTGGATGAATCTTGTGGCGGTCCGGGCGGTGTGTCCAATCGTTTTGCTGAACGCCATCGCGGCCCGGGTTTCATGCCTCGATTCTACAGCCAACGGGTCGAGTCCACATACCAGCGTTAGGCATTACGGGTATTTGTGGCAGAGCTGCAATTTGCTTGCGTGTTTGCACGTCATTGCCGTGTTGCGGGGCACGCAAACCAGCGTCACTGCTGTGCCGGGCAGGGTTAGCTGCCTGCCGGGCCGGGCGCAAGCGTGGCTTGCTGAAGAGCCGGATCATCGGCGCGCAGCACGACGGTGACTTCACGGCCGGTATTGGTGCCGATGTAGTCACTTGCTGCTACCAGCAGCAACGGCAATGTTGCTCTGATGTCGGGGGTTGCCACCGACGTGCGCGCACGCGTGGCCCACAGGGCCGGTTGACTGTCGTTTGAGTCTATGGCCCGGGCTTCAAGGGTAATAAAAGTCCGGTAAGAGGTAACCACGGTATAGCGGGGGCTGTGGAAGGGATCCCGGAACGGGTCCCGATGGCGTCTGACCCACTCGGTGCACGTGCCCTGATCGTTGCGCCGCAGGCACTGGCGAGGCGGACGGAAAAAGTCGTCGTTTCGAAACGGCGTGGTTACGGTCCGTTGCTGTCGGCTGGTGCCGTAGTTTACGGCAATTTCCACGGTGGCAGGTTCGCGGGCCGTTGCCGGCAGCATGCCCCGCTTTGCCAGCGCGGCATCAATATGTGCCGAGTACTCCAGAAAATGCAGGTCGGTTTCATCGACACCGGCGACGGCGGACTTTAAAGTGTATCTGGACTGCGCGAGGTTGCCGCCGGAACCGATGCCATCAATGCCGACCGTGATGCTCGGCAGGAACGTACAACCGCTCACAACCGTAAGCAGCGACAGCATAGCGAGTGCGTGGACTAGACGGGATCTTGAGCCTGCCCGGGCGATATGGCGCATAACAGAGTTTCTCAGACAACTTTAAAACAGTATGGTTACACTGAGGGTGGGGTTAATCAACTGTGGTTAAACAGCCGCATTGTTAACTGCCGTAAACAATGCCGGATGTCGGGTGATTTGCGCTGCGGGCCGGTCTTAGGCACCTCACACACCAAATACGGCACAAGTGCGATCAAAATTGTTGCCCGGTACCAACGGTGTGTACCTTCGGAGCAGAGAAAAAACGTGGCCGATGCGCATACCCGGTGTGCCGGGTTCTGCGGTACGGACAACACAACCGTGATCGGGTGATAATCAGGGGAGGAGTACTCTCATAATACGAAGGATCCCTGCTACCGCAAAGGTATTGTCAGCCAGATGACCTTGGCGGATACAATGATCTATACTGGATAAAAATACAGTGTTAATTTAGCGCCTGCAGCAATCAGACGCCAGGGCAACATAACCCCCTTGCGGCTACATTGCGTTGCAAGGACGTTCGCGGTTAACATCCTCACCGGTGCGATAAAATAGGTTAGATATCAGGAGTATTGCCAATGTCAGTTTTTTACAGGAATGTGCGCGTTCCAGAGCCGTGTTTATGAAAACCGGTTTGCTATCCCTGGTGCTGGCTCTCGGCGTCGGCATGCTTCCCGGAACATCCTCGGGCCTCGGGACACCGGCACGCCAGATTGTTGAACAGGTCGAGTCAGACTATGCCCGCTATCTGGGAAGTTGGTCTGGCACTGTCGATCAGCCGGGCTACGGCAAGTACCCGGTGACAATCCTTCTCAGGGAAATAGAAGGACAACTGTCAGGCAAGGTCAATTACCCCGGCTTAACCTGCGGTGGATCACTCAGTAATGCCCGCATAGAGGGTGATGCTCTAATATTTGTTGAATCAATATCCGGCGGCAATTGCATAAGCGGCGGGGTAGTTACCTTAGTACCAAAAGACAATAAAATCTTACACTGGAAATGGTTTGATCCGGCCACCGGTCGTTTGATAGCAACCGGAGAACTCACTCTGGATGCCGAACCCGTCAAAAACCAACCCCCGAAAGCGCTTTGCGGCACGGCGGTTTGTACTGATTAGAGGTGTCGTTGTCAGTAGACATTTGCGTGGCACCTGTCCTGACCCCCGCCACACGTTGATCGACCTATTCATCCACCTCCCTCAATTCTGTTACTCCGCCTGTGGTGTGAGTAATTTCTATATACACCGGAAAATACATTGATTAAGTACTTTTCTGCACCGTGAACATCAGACTATGGAAAAAATCGAACTGCAACCGGGACATTTCAGCTTACCGGTTAAGGCAAATCTTGTAATTCAGCATTGCAAGGTAGCTGCCGAAGAAATCTGCTCTCACAGTGATGACTATGGTGGCATTCCGGAGTTCGTCCCTGCAGACGGGCTGACGGCCTGGCAATTGTTAAACTCGGTGGTCAGGCAATCTCTGCCGGGCCGCGAGCTAAACTTCTGCGAGTGGGGGTCGGGCACGGGTCTGGTGACACTTTTAGCCTCGCTGACGGGTATGTCGGCTACCGGAATTGAAATCGACGAAGACCTGATTGATCTGTCCCGTGATGTCTCCAGGCAGTTTTCTGTACCAGCGTCGTTTGTTCACGGCAGCATTTACCCCAAAGACAACCAGAATCCACTGCTCGACTATAACGACGTGGATCTGTTTTTTGCCTATCCGTGGCCCAGTCAGATTGTGAAAATGATTGACCTCTTTAAACAGGTCGCAGCCCCCGGCGCAATTTTCGTGTGCTACCACGGAGGCCGGAACTATCGCGTACTGCAACGCTGAACCGTCTCGAGTGACGGTTCAAATCTGCTGTCTGGTGGTGCCGCAGACCGGAGCGTAGCGGTATCTGCTCACTCCGGTCATTCAATGGCCAAATGCACTGCCTGCTCGAATTTTCTGATCACCCGAAGTTGTTAGCGCTGTCTATCAGCGTGTTACGAAACAGGATCTAACAGCTAACTGAGGGCGGATCGGCTAGCGCTGGAATCACATTGCTGCTTGAGTTACGCAATCCAGTCAATAGGTTCTGTTGAAATGTCTGTGCGACGGTGACTGTTCGGCGATACCTGTAACAGAAGGCCGTCGTGATTCAGATTGCCCGCTGTTTACAGAGATCATCTAATGACTTTACTGGCAGGAAAAGTAGCTCTGGTTACCGGCGCATCAGCGCCGAACGGAATCGGCCGGGCGATAGCTCATGCGTTGGCAGCGAGCGGGGCGTCGGTGGTGGTCACCGATGTGGCCGGTGACTTTATCGCCGGTGATGAGGTTTATGATAAAACCCTGTTACTGCACGCGCTGGTTGAAGACATTGAACATAACGGATCTTCAGCGCTTGGCCTGACTTTGGATGTGACGAATAGCCGCGATATTGATCAATGTGTTGAAGCGACTCAGGCCCGGTTTGGTCGAATTGACATATTAGTAAATAACGCGGGTTCGATTGTTGGTGCGGACAATTTTTTATCAACAACCGCTGAGCAGTGGGAAGCGAGTTTCCGCGTCAATGTGCTTGGCCCGATGCTGCTGTCGAAAAAGGTTATTCCGTTGATGCGCGACAATGGTGGCGGACGCATAATCAATATTGGATCTACCGGCAGTCTGGGGGCCGAGGCCGGGTTCGGTGCGTATACCGCCATGAAGCATGCGCTGGCAGGGTTAACTAAAACACTGGCGGCTGAATTCGGAGTGGATGGAATATTGTGCAATACGGTGTGCCCGGGATACATCAACACCGATATGCACAGGGCGGCCAATACCCGATTAGCCGGTGAGCACGGGATCAGCGTAGAAAAAATGAAACAGCAGCGCTATGCCAGGGTGGCTGTCAGGGACGCTGGAACACCACAGGACGTGGCCAGCGCAGTGGTTTATCTGGCCGGCCCTGACTCCGTCTATGTCACCGGTATTAATCTGCCAGTCAGCGGTGGCGTGCCGTTCGGGATATAGTCGTCGGTATAAAATACCTATCCGTCGCCAGGGCTTCGGGTGGCTGGCAGGTGGCACTGCAGGGTGTTACACCGGTATATCAGTGTACTGCGTTCCATTGTCTGTCCAATAGCTGACACAAATGGTCGTGTGCGGTTTACTTTCGGTGGTCATCATCCTATAGTTCTTCGGCAATTGAGAGAGGAATTTGCAAGCCCCGGAGCCTGCATGATAAACCACCATCAGTTCAGTCCTGGAGCGGTAGCCGTAAAATGAAACCTACCAATTCGTCTGACCCGGATCATTTTCATCGGGTTGTCGATTGTCAATGGGGCTGTCCGGCTCATACTGACGTCCCTCGTTATATTCGGCAGATTGCGCAAGGGGATTTTACCGGCGCTTATCTGGAGAACCGCAAATCCAACGTTTTTCCCGGAGTGCTCGGTCGAGTATGCGATCGTCCCTGCGAACCGGCCTGCCGGCGTGGTCGGCTGGACGAAACACCGGTGGCTATCTGTCGTCTGAAGCGCGTCGCGGCCGATCTGTCTGATGATATCCGCGATAAATTACCACCCAAAGGACCCTCCAACGGGAAGCGTATCGCCTGTGTCGGTGCAGGGTGTGCCTCACTGACAGTGGCGAACGATCTTTTGCCGCTTGGTTATGACATTACTATATTTGAGCAGCACGACAAACCCGGCGGCTTGATGCGCACCAATATCCCATCCTTCCGGCTACCCGCTGAGGTGCTCGATGATGAAATAAACCTTATCGTTGAACGCGGCGTCGATCTGCGCCTGAATACCGCTGTCACCAGCATGACAGAACTGCTCGATGAAGGCTTCGATGCTGTGTTTGTCGGCACCGGTGCGCCGCGTGGCAAAGACCTGGAACTGCCCGGCCGGCACGACTCCGACCGCATTCATATCGGTATTGACTGGCTTGAATCAGTCGCCTTCGATCACACCGAAGAGATCGGTGAAAATGTCTTGATAATCGGTGTTGGCAACACCGCCATGGACTGCTGCCGGTCAGCACTGCGGCTGGGCGGTAAAAATGTCTCGGTACTGGCTCGCAAGCCACGCGGGTGGTTTAAGGCCAGCGCCTGGGAGCTGGAAGATGCCGAAGAGGAAGACGTCAGCATTCTCATTAATCATTCACCAAAAGCGTTCATCGTGGAAGACGGCGTGCTCAAGGGTATGACCTTCGACAAACTCCACTACGATATCACTGATAACAACAAACTATCCAAACCACAGGTACTGGAAGAAGTCTTTCTGCCCTGTGATGATGTGATCCTTGCTATCGGCCAGGACAATGCATTCCCGTGGATCGAGCGCGATATCGGCATGCGCTTTAATCAATACGATGCACCGGATGTTGATGAAGTCACGCACGGGGTGGAAGTACCCGGCGTCTTCTTTGGTGGTGACTCCGCCTTTGGTCCTAAAAATATAATCTGGGCGGTAGAGCACGGCCACCGGGCGGCGATCTCTATTCACAAGTATTGCGCTGGTGAGGACATCACTGAGCGTCCGGCGCGCGGCATGAATCTATTGTCGACCAAAATGGGTATCCACGAGTGGAGCTACTCAAATGACTTTGATGATTCAGAGCGCCGCCAGATGCGGCATGTGGAGCTGACCGAGCGATTTAAGAATATTCGCATTGAAGTTGAACTGGGGTTTGATCCTGAGCAGACAGCGCGCGAAGTAGAACGCTGCCTTAACTGCGATGTGCAGACGGTCTTCAGCGCCAAAGACTGTATCGAGTGTGACGCGTGCATGGATGTGTGCCCGGTGTATTGCCTGACCATCACCGACAACTGTGACGAAGCCGATCTGCGCACGCGCCTGCGAGCGCCAGCGTCCAACGCCGAACAGATTCTTTTTGTCTCTGATGCCTTACCGCAAACCGGCAAGGTCATGGTCAAAGATGAAAACCTGTGCATACACTGCGGTTTGTGTGCCGAGCGCTGTCCCACCGGTGCCTGGGATATGCGCAAATCACAATTGATCATTCCCTACGCTACAGATAAAGAAGGCCGATGTCAGCTAACAACCGGGTAAATGACTTTGTAATCAAGCTGGCAAACGTCAACGGCACGGGATCGGCAAGCTCGAACGGGCTTCTGATGAAGTCTATATTCCGCATGGGTATCCCGGTGGTTGGCAAGAATTTTTTTCCATCCAATATTCAGGGGTTGCCCACCTGGTATGAGATCCGGGTAACCAAAGACGGCTATACCTGCCGTACCGGTACCACTGACATTATGGTGGCGATGAACGCCGAGACCTATGCTGCTGACCTCGCCGAATTGCGACCCGGCGGTTTTTTGCTCTACGACTCCACCTGGCCGCGCCGGGGGCTCCACGAACGCGACGACATTACCACGCTTGGTGTTCCGCTGTCCGGCATGTGCAATGAAGCATTCGAGTCTGCGCGGGCTAAAGTGCTGATGAAAAACGTTGCCTATGTAGGCGCGCTGGTGGCACTGCTCGATATAGAAATGCCAGTGGTCGAGCAGTTGCTGGAAGAAACATTCTCCTCCAAATCCCATTTGATGGATGCAAACCTGCAGGCCATCCGGATGGGCTACGACTATGCAATCGAGCATTTCAGCTGTCCGCTGGATTTGCGACTCGAGCGTATGGATAAAACCGACGGTTACGTGATGGTCGATGGCAACACTACCGCAGGTCTGGGGTCGGTCTACGCAGGAGCCACCGTCGTCAGCTGGTACCCGATTACGCCATCTACCTCACTGATTGATTCCTACAGTATTTTTTGCCGGCAACTGCGGGTAGACAAAAGCCCCGACGGTAAGCCTGTGAATAATTACTGCGTAATTCAGGCCGAGGACGAGCTTGCCGCGATTGGCATGGTGCTGGGAGCCAACTGGAACGGGGCCAGAGCATTTACGTCTACCAGCGGGCCGGGTATCTCCCTGATGAGTGAGTTTCTAGGGCTTGCCTACTATGCTGAAATTCCAGCGGTTATTTTTGATGTGCAGCGAGTGGGACCGTCTACCGGTATGCCGACCCGCACACAGCAGTGTGACATCACCGCTGCGGCCTATGCTTCACACGGTGATACCCGACACGTACTGTTGTTTCCGGCCGACCCCACCGAGTGCTTTGAGATGGCGTTAAATGCGTTTGATCTGGCTGAACGACTGCAAACGCCTGTGATTGTCTTGTCCGACCTCGATATCGGTATGAACGACTGGATGATTCCGGAAATTCAGTGGGACGATACCTATCAGCCTGATCGCGGTAAAGTGTATGACGCTGCGGCCCTGCGTGATATGGATAAATTTTATCGCTACCTCGATGTAGACGGCGACGCCATTCCCTGGCGCACACTGCCGGGTGTGGATGCCACCGGTGCCTATTTTGTGCGAGGTTCTGGTCACAATCAGTATGGCGGGTACACCGAGAAGTCTGACGAATACCAACAGGTGCTTGATCGGTTGCGTCGCAAGTCAGCCACTGCCGCGTCACTGGTGCCTGCGCCGGTGATCGAGCACGGTGCTGATGTCGGAGGTGAAAAAAACTGGGCAGTGCTGTCGGTCGGCAGTTGCCACGGTGCCATTGTAGAGGCGCGTGATCGGCTCGCCAATGAGCAGGTGTCGTTTGACTACCTGCGCTTAAAGGCATTTCCGTTTGATGACTCAGTCAGAGACTTTATTTTAACCTATCAACGGGTGTTTGTGATTGAGCAAAATCGCGATGCGCAACTGCGTCAGTTACTGGTGAATGAATTAGAGATCGACCCGGCCAGACTGGTGCCGTTGCTATCCTATGATGGCATGCCCGTTGGCAGTGACTTCATCGTCGAGGCTGTTAAAAAAGAGTTGCAGCAACAGGAGGCGGCTAACGCCGGCTAACTGAATTGAGCTATATTACTAAACCCGCGATCACCCATCCCGATCTCCCTCGTAACGCCGTCGGACTGACATTGCGTGATTACGAAGGCAGTATGTCGACGCTGTGCGCAGGCTGTGGTCACGACTCTGTATCCGCCGCCATTATGCAGGCCTACTTTGAGCTCGCCATAGAGCCTCACCGGGTGGCCAAGGTATCGGGCATCGGCTGTTCCAGTAAAACACCCACCTATTTTCTAGGTGGCGCGCATGGCTTTAATTCAGTGCATGGTCGAATGCCATCGATTGCCACCGGGGCAAATGCCGCCAACCGCCAGTTGCAATATATCGGTGTGTCCGGTGACGGTGATTCTCTGTCAATCGGTCTTGGTCAGTTTGCGCATGCAATCCGTCGCAATGTAAATATGCTCTATATGCTCGAGAACAACGGTGTCTATGGATTAACCAAAGGGCAGTTTTCAGCCAGCGCTGACAAGGGCAGCAAAGCCAAAAAAGGTGACGCTAATGCCTACTCTCCGATTGATCCCGCGTTGCTGGCGATCTCTCTGGGCTGCACCTTTGTGGGTAGAAGTTTTTCCGGTGATAAAGAACATCTGGTGCCGCTCATTAAAAGTGCCATCAGTCATTCGGGCTTTGCGTTGCTCGATATCATTTCGCCCTGCGTCACTTTTAATGACCATGAAGGTTCCACCAAAAGCTATGCGCATACCCGCGAGCATATGCGGGAAACTGTCTATGCAGACTTTGTCGGTCAGCACGAAGAAATCGTCACACGTGTTGAGCCCGGTGAATATCGGCAGGTCACCATGCACGATGGCAGTCGGGTCGGGTTGCGCCGCGTCGATGACACCTATGATCCCACCGACCGGATTTCAGCGATCTCCTACATTGAGAAGTATCGAGCCGGGGGTGCCGTGGTCACAGGCCTGCTCTATGTTGAAGAAAGCAGCGAAGATATGCACAGTACGCTGGGCAGTGCTGAACAGGCCATGAGTGATCTGCCATACGAAAAACTCAATCCCGGTGCAGAAGCCCTGAAGCGGATACAGGCGCGCTGGCGCTAAGCGGCAGAGTCAGCTTTGTGGCGGTATCAATGCGCGTGCGCCGCGTCGTTGCATCCCAAGCCGATGTTCGCGAAGTACGATCAGGCAGCCGGCAAGGATAACTATTGCCGCACCACACAGCACGATACCAGTGGGTATTTCGTCGAACAGTAAATAGCCGATGATCAGTGCAAACAGCATTGAGGTATATTCAAACGGTGCAATCACGGCAATCTCTGCGTGGCGATAACTCTCGGTCAGAAAGATCTGACCTATACCGCCCAGCAACCCTGCTGTGACCAGCAGAGTGGTCTCGGTTACGCTCGGCCAGGCCCACCCGAAAGGCAATGTCGCCAGAGCGAGGCCGGCTGAACTGATCGAGAACCAGAATACAATCGCTGATGTTTTCTCGGTACGAATCAGGTTTCTGACAAATACCTGTGCAAGCGCTGACAGCACCGCCGCGCAGGCGCAGGCAAGTGCGCCGAGTAGCTCGCGGGAATTATCCGTTGTACCGGTCGGGTCGACAGCGCCCTCTGATATCAGTCGCGGTGACAGCACCAGCATCACGCCGACAAAACCAAGCAGCACTGCAGTCAGCCGATACAGGCGTACTTTCTCGCCAAGGAACATTGCCGCGAATACCGTGACCAGCAGTGGTGCTGCGTAGCCGATGGCGACCGCCTCTGACAATGGCAGCCGGGTTAGCCCGACAAAACCCAGTGCCATCGCGCTGGTGCCGATCAGGCCCCGCCATAAATGACTGAATGGATCTTTGGTGGCGAGTTGCGCCGGCAGCGTTTGCAGCGATCCGCTGCGCCAGATGATCCAGAGTAGAATTGGCGGTATCGCAAACAGTGAGCGAAAGAACACCGCCTCGCCCGCGGGAATTGCGCCTGCTGTCTGCTTGATGCAGGCAAACATCATCAGAAACAGCACGACTGAGAATACTTTAAAACCGATACCGCGAAGAGGATTCATTGATTGAGATCATAAGGACGGAAAAAAACATCAGCCAGCGTCTGACCCGGCAGATGCCTCGATGCAACGGGGTAATCTATTGCTAGCGACCGGTGAGCGCGCGCCTGCAGACAACCGTCTGGCACGGAGGCCGCCTATTTACATAGCTTTGCGTTGTCCGGCTTAGTTGCGCCAGCTACTGTCGGTGAGGTCGAGCTGTTGTTTCATTTGCTCGAAGTGTGCAATCGACATGTCGGTGTAGTCGTCCCAGCCGGCTGCGGTTTTTTCGGCGAGGTCATCGTCCATGATACTCAACGGCTGACCGGTGGAATATGCCAGAACCATGGTGCGTGCCGCGCGCTCGAGAAAATACAGTTGATCAAACGCTTCGGCGACTGTTTCAGCGGCAACAGACACGCCGTGGTTGCCCATCATCATGATTGAATGATTGCCGAAGGCGCTGGCAATACGTTGTCCTTCGGCATTGTCGTCGGCGATACCACCGAAAGACAGATCGACGGCAACGCGGTTGTAAAAGCGTGCCGTGTTTTGATCAATCGGCTTGATGACCGGGTCTTTTAAACCGCACAGAGCGGTGGCGTAGGGCGGATGGCAATGCAGCAGCACGCGTGCCTGCGGGACCGCTGCATGGATGTTGCCGTGGATACACCAGGCCGACGGGTCGGGTGCGTTGTCTGATGTCATCACGGTATCGTCGTCGGTGTTCAGCAGTAACAGGTCGCTGGCACAGAGGCTGGCAAAATGTTTCCAGCGCGGGTTGAGCAAAAAGGTTTTGCCATCGTCTGATACCGCAGCACTGAAATGGTTGGCGACGGATTCATGCCAGTCGAAGTGCACCGCCAGCCGAAAAGCGGCGGCCAGGTCTATCCGCAGCTGTTGTTCATCGATTGCCTTTTGCGATGTGTTCGCGTTGCTGCTCATAGCGCGCCTTGAATAGTGTTGCCGGGGGTGACGGTGTAGATTGCGCTACTTTAATTCAACCGCAAATTGAATGCTACGCTGCCCTTGCTTTAATGAGTTTATAGTTTTTAAAGGCGGTATGAACAGCCAGACCCGGAAGTACCACGGCAATCACCGGTCTGACGATTCCTTCCATCATTGACGGAGGCCGGGCCATTGCGGTTAAAAACGCCGGAGCGTAGAGGCAGGTCCGGTTTTTTGTGCCATGGTCCCGCTGGTAGAGATTAAAAAAATACTAAAAATGCTGATGGTGACAAAAAACAAAGACCACGGGTGCGTGAAAGGAGCAGAAACGTCTGTTGAAAGTGTCAGAGACCGCGACAGCCGATACTTGTCAGAAGCGACAGCCGATATTTGGTATCTTTTATAGTGTCGGGGCCGTATTTCGGTCTGTGCTTACCGCTGCCAGCGAGGATAAGGTGATCAACATAGACAAAAAAAGTGACGTCAAGGTGGCCATTGGCGGTTTAGGTGCCATCGGGCTTGAGGTGGCGCGTTGTCTGGATGCTGGTGGCATCCCCGGAATGGCGCTTGGGGCTGTGGCGGTGCGCGATCAGGAAAAAGCGCGGAGAAACACGGCAGCGTTCCGGCGACCGGTTGGTCTGGTATCGATAGATCAGTTAGGTGCAGAGGCCGATATCGTCATCGAGTGCGCACCGAAAGCGGTATTCACCGAGATCGCCGAATCCGCCATCAGTCGCGGTAGAACCTTTATGCCGCTGTCAGTAGGTGCGCTGCTGGATCATTCGCACTTGCTCGAAGATGCCAGTCGCCACGGTGCTGTTATCTATGTTCCCACTGGCGCGCTGCTGGGGCTGGACGCTGTCAAGGCCGTTGCGGAAGGCGGGGTTAACAGCATAAGCCTGGTCACCCGCAAGCCACCGGACGGTTTACGTGGTGCCCCCTATCTACTGGAAAACAACATCAGTGTTGATAACCTCACCCGGGCCACGCAGGTGTTCGGCGGCACTGCCCGTGAAGCTGCCAGAGCGTTTCCAGCTAATGTGAATGTTGCAGCGGCTCTGGCACTGGCGGGTATTGGCCCTGACCGAACCACCGTAGAGGTTTGGGCAGACCCGTCGGTTAATCGGAATATGCACACGATTAATGTCGATGCTGATGCCTCTGGTTTTACCATGAGCATTCAAAACGTGCCAAGCGAAACGCCTGCCACGGGAAAAATCACAGCGCTCAGTGTCATTGCCGCGTTGCGTCGCTTTACGGCAACGCTGGTGGTGGGCACCTGAAAACAGCGGGCGGTATCAGTCGAGCAATCCAGTGGGGTCACCATCAATGCTTAATAGATTTTTCTTTTTCCAGAATGCCTCGACTCCGTCTTGTCCCATGTTTTCGTACCAGGGTACAAGATCTGTTTCGGCACGGTGCCGGAGCAGGGACATCTCAGGCACACCACTGCCGCAGGCGGTTGTTACCAGATCTATGTCCAGCGTAAAAATATTTCGTGCACCGGCATAGTCAGGAAACAACCGGTAAAGCTGTTCCCATTGCTGATCCCGCGGATGTACCACGCTTGCGGTTCCATACAAACGCAGGATCAGATGATCGCCGGAAAAAGCGCAGAACATCAGCGTCATTCTGGGTTGTTGCCGTATATGGGCGGCGGTCTCGTTACCGCTGCCGGTAACGCTGAGCCAGATGATTTGCTGGCTATTGATTACCTTCAGTGAATCCAGGCCCTTTGGCGACAGGTTAACCCGTCCGTCGGCAGCTGCAGTGGCGACAAAAAACAACGATTGCTGTTTGATAAAAGAAACCAGTGTATTGTTCAGTTGTGTTGCTTTGATGCCCATTGTGTCTCCGCCGACCAGGTTTGTTCGCAGACAGCCTAACAACCCGCTACTGACAGCGTGATGTCAGTAGAGATGTGACTGTGCCTGATCATTACACTCAAGTTTACAAAGTTGTGGTCGTAAACATGCGGTTTAGACCAATGGAGAATTAATCGCATGGATGCGGCATCGAATTGGGATCAGGCTCGTTTAGACGCCGAAGTCGAACTCGACCCTGCCTACCAGCTCCTCTATATAAGTGCTGCGAAGCACGAGTTCTCAGAGTCCGAGCTAGAGCAATTGCTGACCGCTGCGCGGACAAACAATGACGCCCTCAATGTGACCGGAATGCTGCTGTACCATGAAGGGTCGTTTATACAGGCACTTGAAGGACCTCAAGAGCAGGTTGAGCAACTGTATAAAAAGATCGGCACAGATTCGCGACACGTAGAAACAAAAGTTCTCTACCGGGGCGATGTCCCGGATCGCAATTTTAAAAACTGGTCAATGGGATTTTTCAGATCCAGTCAGTCGTCTGCTGCAAATCTCGAGGGATTTCATCAATTTTTGCGCACCGGGTTTCGAAGTGGTTCAAAAGAAGATGAGGGGCTGGCTCGCAAAGCGCTGCTGGCATTCCGCGAAGGGAAATGGCACGCCGCTGACCAGGGTTAGGGATACGGCCCGACCGGCTATCCCGTTAACAACCTGTAGTACTGTTTCTGAAGCCTCCAAAGCGCATCAGTAAGGCCAGGGAACACGGCCATGGCATCCGGTGACACGTCGTCATCGTGTCATGACCCGTGCTTCTCCCTCGAGAGTGTGTGTGACTGCAGCGTGGTCAAGTTCGGGTGAGCGGAACAACCAGTAAATAACGCAGAAGAAAGTGGCGCAGTTGATGATGTCTGCTGCAATGCCGTCGTAGCGCCTGCCCGTGATATCCGGGGGGAGTCCCGGTTAGTGCATTTATACCTATTCACTTTCGCAAGGCAACCGGGCACTGGCGGTGGCGTTGTATTTACCGATAAAAAATTTAAATGAAGAAGCAGCAAAGGCAGAGGGGTAGCTTGCCGGTGCTTGTAACGTGTGGCGGCGGGCGGTTCATACAACATGCTGTTGCGCGACGGCTGACTGCCGGTTAGTGCAGGACAGCGTCGTTAACCATTGTTTTGCGCCCGGGGGCGCACGGTTGACGGGAATTGGCTCAAACAGCCCGTCGCAGATGATTGTCGACAAAGGCTATTTTTTGTTGGCGTCGGATTTATTATAAGCCAACACGGGTACTGAGAAGTCGATGTCTACATCCCGTGGGATTTTACGCCGGTCGTACTGCCCCTGCCACGGGTGACTCGCAGCCTTGATCGAAATCTCACTGGGATCGATGTGGGTTTTGCGGGTTTTCTTTTTATAGCTGTCTTCTTCGGGTATCAAATCGAAGTCCATAGCGGATGCTCTCTTTCGCGTGCTGAATTTTAATTGTCTGTTCAACTATCGGGTATCGGTCAATTAGTGTTTTTTTTTAGCCGACTGCCTGCCACCGACGGTATCGAGTTACCGGCGGCGTCGGTTTGCGGCCATAATCGCAGTCGATTGGTCGCCCGGCAGATCAACGGATTAGTACCTATCCGGAAACAGGGTGTCGCAAGGATCATTCAGGTGGGTGAGATGTTGCCCACCCCATGGAGGCGCTTAGTTATTCTTAAGTAACTGCCGGTGGTTGGCAAAAGAGTGCGTGCCTGAGCGGTACGCAGTTGCGCTTTGTTTCTGGATGGGCACTGATTAGTCATAACAACTGAAATCTCCCCCCGGGGAATTTGCGTAAACCGGGCGGCACGTGGAAGGAAAACAGCTGATGACCTACAAAATATTATGGGCTCCGTTGCGGTGGACCGAAGACCGGCATATCGAGCCCGACAGTGTCGGGGA
>CALKXD010000094.1 GCA_938003855.1 uncultured Granulosicoccaceae bacterium
AAATTGAATAATAAATCAATACATTTTTGCAATATGTCTGCAAGTAATTGTATTCGTTAAATATTATCAGTAAATATAATGTTAATAGCAAAATGTTAGATGATTCACGAGCCTGCTCGGGTGATCTCGCCGGAATCTTTGTCCACAAAGTTATCCACAGGCTGATGCCCGATTGTGAGTAACCCACTGGTACACGAAACAGGGCCCGCCGTGGTGAAAGTCGCCGTAGCCGTGCCACTCAGCCGCGTCTTCGACTACCTCCCTGCCATACGACTGGACGCCTACCGCGCGGGTTCGCGCGTGCTGGTGCCTTTTGGTCGGGGCCAGAAAGTGGGCGTGGTTGTCGGAGCCGGTAGCAGCGATCTGCCTCTCAGCAAACTCAAGCCGGTGCATCAGTTGCTCGACGACGAGCCGGTATTAAGCGAGGAAATTGTCGCACTTGTCGAATGGGCCAGTGGCTATTACCACCACCCGGTGGGTGAATGCTTCGCCGCAGCGCTGCCCGGGTTATTGCGTAAAAATGGTAGCGCGAAACCCGTGCCACCCTGCTGTTACCAAGCCACTGAGGAAGGTACCGCGCTGGACACAGACGAACTTTCCCGTGCCCCGGTTCAACTGCGCTTACTGCAGTTTTTGACCGCCAGTGCGGTGCCTGTGTCAGAGGCGGAGTGCCGACTGTTTGATCCGCGCTGGAGTACCCCGATGAAAGAACTCATCCGCAAAGGATTAGCAGAGAAGTTCTGGCCGGACTATTCCTCCCTCACGCCGGTTCCCGGCTTTGCGCTCAATAGCGAGCAGCAAGCCGCAGCGGATGCCGCCAAAGATAACCTCGGCACTTTTTACCCCGTGCTGCTTTACGGTATCACTGGCAGTGGCAAGACGGAGGTGTATCTCGATGTTGCCAGGCAGGTGATCAGTCGTGGTCAGCAAGTGCTGCTGCTGTTGCCTGAGATAGGCCTGACCCTGCAGTTGCTGGCCCGATTTCGATCAGCACTCGCCTGCCGGGTAGAGGTAATACATTCGGCCCTTAATGATACTGAACGACTCCTGGCCTGGCAGGCCGCCGCTGCCGGAGAGGCAGGGGTTGTAATCGGCACACGCTCGGCTGTTTTCACGCCGATGCCCGAACTTGGATTGCTGGTTATCGATGAAGAGCATGATGGATCACTGAAGCAGCAGGATGGATTTCGCTACCACGCTAGGGATTTGGCGCTGGTAAGAGCGCGTCGCTTGAAAATTCCCATAATGCTTGGCTCCGCCACACCGTCTCTTGAGTCATTGAACAACGTCTCCCGCGGCACTCTTAACCTGCACAGACTGACGGCGCGGGCAGGGCCGGCCATCGAGCCGCAAATGATACTGGTCGATGGTCGCAGTGGTGCCGGTGAGCAAGGCATATCACAACGCTTGCTGAACATGATGACCGAGGTGTTGAGTCGAGGCGAGCAGGTCATCGTTTTTATAAATCGCCGTGGCTACTCGCCGGTGTTGATGTGCGATGTCTGCAAGAGCATTGTCGATTGTGCCAACTGCGATGCTCACATGACGGTTCACGAGCGCTCTGCACGCCTGCGCTGCCATCATTGCGGATCGGAGCGCCGTGTACCGCAGCACTGCACTGTGTGTGAGGGCCAGAATTTAGTAAAAGTCGGGGCCGGTACTGAGCGCGTCGATGAAGTTCTGTCGGAAAAATTTCCGGACTATAAAGTGCTGCGGATCGATCGCGACAGTACCAGTCGAAAAGGGGAGCTACAGCGGCATCTTCAAATGGCTGCCAGCGGCGAGGCGCAGATCATTGTCGGTACTCAGATGCTTGCCAAAGGACACGATTTTCCCAATGTCACCCTGGTCGGGATTATGGATGCCGATCGCGGGCTGTTCGGTGCGGACTTCCGTGCCATAGAGCAGATGGCGCAGTTGATTGTTCAGGTGGCCGGGCGTGCCGGACGTGCGGCAAAAAAAGGCACGGTGCTGATCCAGACCCAGAACACCGAGCACCCGCTATTGCAGAAACTGCTGCAGGAAGGCTACGGAGAATTTGCCAACCATCTGCTGAGCGAACGTAAAGCAGCAGCCTGGCCGCCCTTTACCCACGTTGCACTGCTTCGTGCGGACGCACAAGCCAATAATGTAGCGCAAAGCTATCTCCGTCAGATTGTGGAACTGGCGGGTTCTCATCCGGTTGCCCAGTCAGCCGGTGTGATGGTACTGGGACCGGCGCATGCGCCGATGGAGCGACTTGCCGGCCGTTTTCGCGCACAGCTGTTGTTTGTTGCTGACCAGCGAAAACCCTTGCACCAGCTACTGGCATGGCTGCGGCCGACGCTTGAAAAATTACCATCTTCACGAAAAGTGCGATGGTCGATCGACATCGATCCCCACGACATGTTGTAAAAAACGGATTGTCGACTACACCTAGTGGTGTTTAACACACAATAGTAGTCTGCCTGTGGCCTACGCTAATCGTAGGAAACAGTAATATTGCTCTTCCGTTACCAAACTTCAGGCGATAGAATAGGTATACAGCCTAACGCTTTGACATTTAATTGAAAAAGTCAGTCACTATTCTTGATATGGGCTAAAAGAATAACACCTTAATCTACTTTCATAGACATTCTACGGATTGTATAAAGTGAAGTTCGTAACAAAAACGGTACGGATGCTGCGCACAATTTACAACACAGCGCGGGCAAAACGTCGATTTGCCGTTGCCCAGGGCGCTGTGAGGCCCCAAACAGCAGCACGTTTAAGTGATGTGAGATGAATAACGCGAACAAACTATTGCAAGGCATGACCAGCAGACACAGGCAACGTGGCGCCAGCCACGGCTGGATGTTGCTGACTATTGGCGTGATGGTGGGATTTATCCTGGGGTTTGTCCTTTTCTTATCCCGTCTGCCCGCAGATCACTACACACTCGTCGAAACCGAACGCGCGGTCGAGCAGTACAAAACCTCTGATGCCTCGCAGTTCGCATTTTATGACCGTCTGTCTGACGTCGACAATGCGGTGCCGAATATCGAGGCAGATGAGCTGCCTGCGTTTAACCGTGACCGCAGCGCAGGAAAGTACGGTGCCGAAGACAATGTGCGCCCCGGTGCAGTGCAAATTGCTGAAGGATTCAATGCGGTAGAGAATGTTCAACCGATAGACGTCAGCGGTGCTGGCAGCACAGTGACCGGTGTCGCGGCCAGTGCTCTGGCGAAGCAGCAGCAAGCCACGCTGCGCCAGATTCAGCAGCCGACGGTGGTTAAAAAAATTCGCAACAAACCAGCGACTTCCTATTACCTGCAGGCTGGTGCTTTTGCTAAAAGCAGTGACGCTCAACGTATGCGCGAGCAACTACAAACCTCCGGGATGGATGCGTTTGTTCGAACAGTGGCGATAGACGGTAAAAAATGGCATCGTGTACGCATCGGGCCATTCTACGATTCGAACAATCTCTACGACGCACAGACAAAGCTCGGTCGAAACGGTATCAGTTATCTGGTAATCAAAGTACAGAGTTAACCCTGCGTGCCTTTGGGTACGCGTTCACCCTGCAGGGCCCCGCGTTAATGTCCATCGACGCAAACAGTGTGCATCGGGAAATCGATAAATGCATGCGCTCCGATCAGTTCAATCTGCGTCGCCAATTGCGCAATCTGACCGGCACATCCGGTAAGCGCTCAGGCAAAAAAAAATCAGCAGCTGCCAAACCGCCCGCAAGCGGCGCGGACGGCAAGCCTGTCCCCCTCGATCCCGAAAAACTGCAGCGGTTGCAAGCGGCTATCACTGAAGCCCAGCAACGTCGCGAGTCACGTGTCGCGCGGGTCCCCGAGACCACCTACCCTCAAGAGTTGCCAATTGTCAGTCACCGGCAGCTGATCACCGACACTATTCGTGAGCATCCGGTGACAATCATCTGTGGTGAAACCGGCTCGGGTAAAACCACCCAGATTCCTAAAATGTGTCTGGATGCCGGTCGTGGCCGCGACGGTGTGATCGGACATACCCAACCCCGCAGAATTGCCGCACGCAGTGTATCTACACGTATTGCCGAAGAGCTGAAAACCGAACTCGGGGCCGCTGTGGGTTATAAAGTGCGCTTCAGCGATAAGCTGTCGAGCGATACCTATATCAAGCTGATGACTGACGGTATTCTACTGGCCGAAATACAGTCAGATCCCTGGCTCAGTCAATACGACACCATCATTG
The DNA here is from genome assembly GCA_938003855.1 of uncultured Granulosicoccaceae bacterium. GTDB lineage: Bacteria > Pseudomonadota > Gammaproteobacteria > Granulosicoccales > Granulosicoccaceae. The sequence goes on from CALKXD010000094.1 coordinate 4,198, forward strand.
TTGATGAAGCGCATGAGCGCTCACTCAACATTGATTTTATTCTGGGCTATTTAAAGCAGTTACTGCAAAAGCGGCGTGATCTGAAGATTGTCATCACTTCCGCCACTATCGACCCCGAAACCTTCTCTAGGCACTTTAACGATGCGCCAATCGTCAGTGCTGAAGGTCGAAGTTACCCGGTCGATGTGCTATATCGCCCGTGGGCCGAAGACGAATCTGACGAACGCGATCAGCCACAGGCAATCTTTGATGCCTGCGAAGAGCTCGCCGCTATCGGTGCCGGTGACGTGCTGGTTTTTCTACCCGGTGAACGGGATATCCGTGAAGCCGCCGACGCCATCACGAAAGCGGCCAGTGGTAGCCGTCTGCTGCGCGGTGTCGAGGTATTGCCGATGCTGGCGCGACTGTCGGGGGCCGAGCAGGCGCGTATATTTTCTGCACATTCCGGTCGTCGCATCGTGCTGGCCACCAATGTCGCTGAAACCTCACTGACGGTGCCGGGTATTCGCTACGTTGTCGACACCGGACTGGCGCGTATGTCGCGCTATAGCGTGCGCAGCAAAGTGCAGCGACTGCCGATAGAAAAAGTCTCGCGCGCGTCCGCCAACCAGCGTAAAGGACGTTGCGGCCGCGAAGCCCCCGGAGTCTGCATTCGCCTCTATAGCGAAGAAAACTTCGATGACCGGCCCGAGTTTACCGAACCCGAAATTCTGCGCACCAATCTGGCATCGGTCATTCTGCAGATGGAAGTCTCACGACTGGGTCAGATGGAGAACTTTCCATTTGTGCAGGCGCCGGACAGTCGACTGATAAACGATGGCTACCTGCTGTTGATCGAACTGGGTGCGGTGGACGAAAAACGACGTCTGACCAAGCAGGGAAAAATGCTTGCGCGGCTGCCGATAGATCCACGCCTGGCGCGCATGCTTCTAGAGGCGGCTGAGGAAGGCAGTGTCGCCGAAGTCCTGACTATAGTCAGCGCACTGTCAGTGCAGGATCCGCGTGAACGACCGATGGCGAAGCAGCAGGCAGCGGATGAATTACACGGTGAATTCAATCACGATAAATCAGACTTCCTTGCGATTCTGAATATGTGGGAGTTTTGTCGCGTACAGAATGATCGCCTGTCTGGTAATCAATTTCGAAAGATGTGCGGGCAGCGTTTTTTATCGTATATGCGTATTCGCGAATGGCGGGACATACGGCGTCAACTGCAGCAGGTGTTGCGGGAAATCGGAATCCGCGAAAATACCACTGAAGCCAAGTACGACAATATCCATCGGGCCCTGTTATCAGGGTTGCTTGGCAACATTGCCATTAAAGATGACCGCAATAACTATCTCGGTACACGCAATCGCAAGATGATGCTGTTTCCAGGGTCGGGCGTGTTTGGTAAGGGATCAAAATGGATCATGGCAGGTGAGGTCAGTGAAACGACACGGTTGTATGCCCGTGGCGTCGCTGCGATCGAGCCCGAATGGGTGGAGCGTCTCGGTGAGCATCTGCTGCGACACAGTTACTCGGGCGCCCATTGGCAGCGCAAGCGCGCGCAGGTCGGGGCGAACCGGAAATCCACGTTGTATGGGTTGGTCATCGTTGAGAAAAAGCGCGTTCACTACGGGCCGGTCAACCCTGCAGAGAGTAAAGAGATTTTCATTCGCGATGGTCTGGTCGAAGGTGACTACAACACGCAGGCCAGTTTTTATCAGCACAACCTGAAGTTGATCGATGATGTTGTCACGCTGGAAGAAAAAAGTCGTCGCCGCGATATCCTGATTGATCCGGAGCAACTGTATCGTTTTTACGAAAAAATAATACCCGATGGTATTTACTCCGGTGCTTTGTTCGAAAAATGGCGTAAGGAATTCGAGCAACAAAGCCCAAGGGGGTTGTGGCTGAGCCGTGAATATCTACTGCAGGACGAAGAGCCGGACATCAGCAGGACAGATTACCCGGATCAGATCGAGTATGCCGGTGTGGTGCTGCCGCTGAAATATAACTTTAAGCCGGGCAGCGATACAGATGGTGTCACCCTGTGCATACCGGTCAGTCTGCTGAATCGAATCGATCCCGACCAGTGTCAGTGGCTGGTGCCCGGAATGCTGAAGGAAAAAATAGTCGCACTGATCAAGTCGCTGCCGAAGAATCTACGCCGTAATTTTGTCCCGGCGCCGGACTACGCGGATAAAGTGGCCGATCTGCTCGCGGCCGACCGCCACCTGTCACTGCACGAAGCGCTTGCCAAAGCTCTGCGACGCTTAACGGCGGTCACTGTTTCGGCGGATGACTGGCAGGCGGATCAGATTCCCAATTTTCTGACGATGCGATTTGAAGTGCTGGATACCTCGAGCGTCTGCATTGATGAAGGACGTGACCTGGGTCTGTTGCAGAAGCGCTATATTGATCAGATAGAAGAAAATCTGGCGTCAACCGAAAACAACAGTTTCGAGCGCAGTGATATCAGTGACTGGAATTTCGGTGATCTTCCTGAATCGGTAGAAATCGAAACGCAGGGGGTGCAAATGAAAGGCTACCCGGCGCTGGTCGATGAAAACGGCAGTGTTGCATTGCGTCTGTTTGCCACCCGGCAGGCAGCGGCACAGGAGATGCCGGCTGGATTGCGATCGCTGTATAAAAAAATATTGCAGCGCGAAATTAAATACCTGACCAGAAATCTACCGGGGATCGATGTGCTGTGCCTGCGCTTTGCTGTGTTTGGTAAAAGCGAAGTGCTGAAAAACGATATAGTCAATGCGGCTGTCGATGCAACGTTCATCAACGATGAAAAAACACCAGCCACGCGAGAGGAGTTTCTGGATAATCTAGAGCGCAACAGCAACAACCTGGTCAGCAACGCCAATGTTATATGCGGCATCCTCGAAAAGGCGATGGAAGCACATCGCAAGGTAGCAAAGCGCATGAGCGGTTCGGTATCGCTCAGTTGGGTCGAGCCTATGGGAGATATCAAAGACCAGGTCGCCGGGCTGATGTATCCGGGGTTTGCAACAGCCACACCGGCAAAGCGGCTTGCCCGGTTGCCAATCTATTTTAACGCTATCGACAAACGGCTGGACAGTCTGGACCGGGAACCGGATCGGGATCGTCGCCGCAGAGCAGAGCTGTTACCGGTGTGGGAGCAGATAAAGTTGGTCGCATCCAACCCGGAGTCGCCCAACTATCAGCAAGCGCAGGATATCCGCTGGTTGTTTGAAGAGCTTCGGGTATCGGTATTTGCTCAGGAACTCGGTGCAGTAGATAAAGTCTCGGTGCCGCGGCTGGAGTCGATGCTGGCCAAGCTGTCAAAATCGCGGTGACTGCTGCTGGCGTAAAGCCGCTATTTGCTAATGTCCGATACCCAGTAGCCAGCTTTGTGGTCCAATAGCACTTCGATTGCTTCCAGTGCATAGGGGTTGCAATCAACGTCGCCCCGGTTCACCCATCTGACTTCAGATATTTCGACGTTGTCGGCTTTTAGTACGGGGTTGTGGTCAAGGGTGCCGGTAAACAACACTTGTACGGTGCGCATCAGTGGCTGGAATACTACTGACTGCTGCTGCAATTGATCGAAAACGATGCCTGTCTCTTCAAAAAGCTCGCGTGCCGCCGCGTTGTCTGGCGTTTCATTGCGGTCAACGTGGCCGCTGGGCAGATCCCAGCCATTGCTGTAGGTGGTGTTTACCACTAAAAACTTACCCTCGGCGTTAGTCAGAAATACCTTGGCTGCCAGAATATGGGTTGGGAATAGTGTCCGAACGATAAGGCGCTTGAGAAACACCGGCAGACATCTATAGACGGCCAGTGCGACGGTTTTCAATGGCATGCTGCTATGCTCTATCAGGTCTGTGCATTTTCTAGACTGCTCTGGCGGCAGCTAGCCAGTGCAGGCCGTCAGTGGTGGAGCCGGCGGGAATATATTCACAGCCAATGGCGAATTCCTCCTGACCCAGTGCCTTAATGGTGTTTAGAATCTCGGGGAAGGGCAGCTCACCGGTGTCGGGTTCATGCCGCTCCGGCACACCGGCGATCTGAAAATGCGCGGTGTAATCTTTACAGGTTTTCAGCCAGCCGGCCACGTCACCGTGAATGCGAGCGCAGTGGAACAGATCAAATTGCAGTTTTACGTCAGCACCGCGCTCTTTAAGGGTGTCGATGACATCGCAGGAGAGCTTAAAATCATTCAGGTAGTAGCCGGGCATATTGATCGGGTTGATGGGTTCAATTAACAGATCAACCGCTGCGGTGCGGCATAGCTTTGCGGCTGCCTCGAGGTTGCTCAGGTACAGCTCGTGGCGTTGCGCAAGATCAGCGTTGTCTGGAAACAATCCGGCCATGGCGTGGATTCTGGGACACTTCAGTGCGGCGGCGTATTGTAGCGCTGTGGCCACACCATCGAGGAATTCCTGCTCGCGCCCCGGAATGGTGGCAAGGCCCCGTTCACCGGCATCCCAGTCGCCTGCCGGAGTGTTAAAAAGTACCTGCTGTAGCTGATGCTTGTGCAGTTCCGCGGCGATGTCTTCGGCTGCATAGTCATAGGGAAACAGATATTCGACGGCGGTGAAACCGGCCTTTGATGCCGCTTCAAATCGTCCCATGAACGGGTGTTCGGTAAACATCATGGTGAGGTTGGCAGCAAACAAAAACATAGTTGAGTCCGGGGTGGTCATTGAGTGTGGTGTTACTTTTCAGTGAGCGCGTCGATTTGTTCTGGTGTTAATACACGCGGGTTCAAACCACGTGTCAGTAAATGCAATTTTGCGGTCTCTTCGAGCTCTTCGGTGGCGTAGACGGCTGCTTCAAGTGTTTTGCCTGCCATCACCGGTCCATGATTCGCCAGCAGCACCGACGTGTACCTGCCGGCCAGCCCGCGGATCGCGTCGCCGATGTTTGGATCGCCAGGCATATGATAGGGTATCAGTGCGGTTCGACCTACGCGCATGACATAGTATGCGGTCAATGCGGGCAGTGCGTCTTCCGTCGGTGTGTCGGGCAGTATTGATACCGCCACTGAGTGAGTCGAGTGCAAATGCACAATAGCACCGCAGGCATCGACGGTATCGTACATGGCGGTATGCAGCGGCACTTCTTTGGTGGGCTTATCACCCGATAGCAGATGGCCATTTTTATCGAGCTTGCTCAAGCGTTCTGGCAGCAAGTTGCCCAATGACGCATTAGTCGGCGTGACCAGCCAGCCGTCGTCCGTTTTGACGCTGATATTGCCCGAGCTGCCGGCGGTCAGCCCGCGATCAAACAGTGATTTACCAAAACGGCAGATGTCTTCTCTGAGGCGTGCATCACTCATCACCGGCTACCCTTGCCTGTCATGCAACGCGGCTGCCGCTTCACTGAAAAAATTCTCTCCGCCGAAATTGCCTGATTTAAGTGCGACCGCTATCGGGTCAGCGCCAACGGTGCTCAATGCGGGGACTCCGGGGTCGATCTCCGGCCCGATATGAAAAGCCGACAATTGCAACGCGCTGATGACCGCGCCTGCGGTTTCTCCGCCGGCAACGACCAGTCTTTTTATGCCGTTGCTAACCAGCGCTTTGGCAAGCTCGCCGAAGAAGGCCTCTATGGCGCCTGCCGTCTGCATGGCGCCGTGGGTTGCCTGCAGCTGTTTGACGGTATCCGGATCTGCGGAAGAGAAGATCAGCGGAGCGGTATCTGTGGTTAGCAGTGCAAGTATGTCGTCGGGCGTTATTTTATTGTTAATGATGTCAATCACGTTGAGGCCAATGTGCGGGCCGTCCTGGTAGTGTGTGATTTGCTTGCGTGTCGTCGCCGAGCAACTGCCTGCCAGAATGGCGGCGGGTCCCGGCTGCGGGGTAAAGCCGCTCAACTGATTTGCCAGTTGACCGCGACGTCGAAAGTTTTCCGGCAAGCCAAGCGCTATTCCCGAGCCGCCGGTAATCAGTTCTGCGTCCGCCAGTGCTTCGCCAATGCAGCGCAGATCACGGTCGGCCGTTGCATCCACGACCACCAGTTTTTCGTCGTGAGCTGCGGCCTTCTTAAGGGCTTGTGCCACCGCTTCCGGACCGGCGCTGACATCCGCCTGCGCCACATGACCGACCTTGCACTGACACTGCAGCGAAAGCCAGCGGCGGATGTCGGCATCGGTCATCGGGTTCAGCGGGTGATTCTCCAGACCGGACTCATTCAGCAGTTTATCGAACACAAACAAGTGCCCCTGATAAATGGTGCGCCCGGTAGTGGGAAAGGCGGGGCAGACAACGACCGCACTGGTGCCCAGTTCATCCGCCAAAGCTTCGGCGACTGGCCCGATATTGCCCTTGGCTGTTGAATCGAAGGTCGAACAGTATTTAAATAAAAATTGAGTGGCACCTTTGTCCTGCAGCCACGCCAGTGCGGCGAGTGACTGAGCGACGGCATCTGCGCTATCGATGGAACGACTTTTCAGCGAGATAATTGCCGCGTCACAATCGCACTCAGCGTCAGCTGAGGGAATGTCGATGTATTGGGTTGTTCGCATACCCTCTTTAGCCAGGGTATTGGCAAGGTCACTGGCACCGGTAAAATCATCCGCGATACAGCCAAGTAAAATCTTCTGTGTCATCGTCAGTACTGTCAGTCGTTTGCGAAGTGATGTTGAGCGTAGGAGCCGCTCGCTGCTGTTACTATACTCTACTAAACAGCCGGTCTTGCCGATGACGGTCATGCAAACTGCAATGGCATCGGCAGGGTTGGTCAAAAGCCAGTTTAACCAAGGGTGATTAACCAGTGACAAAGAGTGCCGCGCTATGAAGGCAGTATTACTTGAAGAGTTTGGCGATGCCGGGAAGCTCTATCTCGGGGAGGCGCCGCAACCCGAGGCCGGGCCGGGCCAGGTGCTGATTAAAGTGGCCGCCACATCAGTCAATCGACCCGACATCATCCAGCGTCAGGGAAACTACCCGCCACCCAAAGGTGATTCAGAAATACTGGGGCTGGAAGTTGCCGGCACGGTGGAAGCGGTCGGGACCGATGTCAGTGATTTCGCCACCGGTGACAAGGTATTTGCGTTGGTCGGTGGTGGTGGCTACGCCGAATACGCGGTGGCCTATGCCGGTCATGTGATGAGAATCCCGGATAACCTGAGCTTTCAGCAGGCCGCCTGTATTTGCGAAACCTATATCACAGCCTACCTTAATACCTTTAGTCTGGGACGGCCTGAAGCCGGTGACTTCATTCTGTTGCACGGTGGAGGGGGTGGCGTAAATACAGCGGCATTGCAGCTATGCCAGGCTTTGCTGCCTGACGCACAAACCATTGTTACGGCATCAACGCATAAAGTTGCCAGAGTCGCCGAACTCGGTGCCAGCCACGTGATCGATTATAAAACCCGATCATTTGCAGAAGAGGTGAAATCCATCACCGGTGGCAAAGGCGTCAATGTCATTCTTGACCACATCGGGGCGGCGTATCTTGCCGATAACATGAAAAGCCTCGCCGTCGGTGGCCGGCTGGTGGTGATTGGCATTATGGGAGGCATCAAGGCCGAACTAAATATCGCCGTGATGATGGTCAAGCGACAGCAGATAATAGGGTCAGTGTTGCGCTCACGACCGGTAGCCGAAAAATCCGCCATCATTGCTGACTTCAATGCGACGGTAATGCCGCTCTTCGCGAGCGGAAAAATTGAGCCGCTGGTGAGCAATAGTTTCCCTCTCGAGCAGGTTGCGAAAGCGCATCGGGCAATGGAGAACGGTGAGCACTTCGGTAAAATTGTGCTGACCGTCTGAGTGAGTAAGCGGTTAATCGGGCATTGGGTTGCTGCGGTGCCGGCGTCACACCCGGGTTGGGCACTTGCTGCGGCTTTGTTTTGGGCGCAGGGGTGGCGGAGTGTCTTCAGCGCCGTTACCTTAGCTGGATGATGCCGGCCGGAAATCTAACCTTATGATGTATGCAGACGAGGAGCCTTGCGGCAGTGGATAGATACCCGGACATTCGTGATCTGCAATTGCTGATCGCGCTGTCACAACGCAAGCACTTTACGCAGGCTGCCGCCGATTGCGGTATCTCGCAGCCGGCGTTCTCGGCCAGAGTTCGAGCGCTCGAGCAGGAGCTCGGCGTGCCGATTGTGCGTCGTGGCAACAAGTTTCTGGGGTTCACCAAAGACGGTGAGCTGCTGCTGAAATGGGCGCGGAAAATCCTTACCGATGCAGAAGGTCTGCGACAGGATATCCAGATTTCCAAAGGCACATTGCTTGGTGAGCTAGTGCTGGGCGTAGTGCCTACCGCTCTGCCGTATGCCGCTGCCGTGGCTACCACCCTGCGGTCTCGCTATGAAAAGCTGACTATTCAGATTCAATCACTGACCTCGGCGCAAATTGCCAGAGGTCTGAATGAGTATTCCATTGACGCCGGTATCACCTATCGGGACGAGAAAGAAATTGGCGCTCTGCGTTTCGAGCCGATTTACAATGAGCATTATGTGCTGCTGGCCCCCATGCACCTGGCGCCACGCAAGAAGGGCAGTGCCAGTTGGGCAGAAGCGGCGGCGCTGCCACTGTGTCTGCTGAGCAAGGATATGCGCTTTCGACAAATTGTCGACGAAGTATTCAAGCGCGCGGGTGTGCAGGCAGAGCCAGCCATGGAGACCAATGCGTTTACGGCTGCGTTGGTGCAGGTAACCAACGGCTCGGCGGCAACCGTGGCGCCGCAAAAACTGGTGGACAGTCTGTTTCTTGATCAAAACTCCGTCAGTCTGAAACTCATCGAGCCCGAAGTCGAGCACTCTATTGGACTGACGACACTGAATGTAGACCCCGAGTTACCGGCGATTGAGGCTTTACGCCAGATGATTGGTCTTTCATCATAGGCAAAACAAATCGCATCATTCGAAAAATATATTTGTTTTTATTGCCGGACTGCGTTGATATATCCGCCAGACTACCGTTATACCAGAGCGGTAGGGATCACGCGTGGAGCGGCAAATGGGTACAGAAGTGATGAAACCGGGTGTATGGAAATCCGGTCGGGGAAAAGGGCGATCAACCCCGAAGGGCCGTCAACTTGACGATGCCGCACTCGCCGAGGTGCGCGAGTTGCTGGGGGATAAAGCCCGCAGTGCAGATTTGCTGATCGAGCATCTGCATCTTCTACAGGACAAGTTCGGCCATTTGTCGGCTGCACATCTCTACGCGCTCGCTGACGAAATGCGACTTTCGCAGGCCGAAGTACATGAAGTAGCCACTTTCTATGCTCACTTCGATGTCATCCCGCAGGGCCAACCCGCACCGCCAGCCACCACCATTCGTGTGTGTGATTCACTGGCCTGTGAGTTGGCTGGAGCGCAACAGTTGCTGCAACAACTGAAAAGCGGCATGAACCCCGATCAGGTTCGTGTACTCCGCGCGCCATGCATGGGGCGCTGTGATACAGCGCCGGTGCTGGAAATCGGTCATAACCATATCGACCATGCCACCGTCGCGCTGGTTGAAACCGCTATAGAAACCGACGATACCCACGTGCATGTTCCCGACTACGAAAACTATCAAGCCTATAGCAGCGCCGGAGGCTATGAAGAACTGCTGGCACTGCGCGGTGGCAAGCTCACACCGGATCAGGTGCAGGATCAAATCAATGCCTCGGGCTTGCGTGGCCTCGGTGGGGCGGGATTTCCGTCCGGTAAAAAATGGTCATTTGTTCGCGCTGAAACCGGTCCGCGATATCTGGCAGTAAATGGCGATGAAGGTGAGCCGGGTACGTTTAAAGACCGTTACTATCTGGAGCGTGTTCCGCATTTGTTTCTAGAAGGCATGCTGATCGCCGCGTGGGCGGTAGAGGCGGAAAAATGCTTTATATATATGCGTGACGAATACCCGGCCGTACTGAAAATTCTACACGATGAAATTGCCGCGCTAGAGTCAGCCGGAATTGTGCAGCCGGGCTATATAGACTTGCGCCGTGGTGCCGGCGCGTATATCTGCGGTGAAGAAAGTGCCATGATCGAATCAATCGAAGGCAAGCGTGGCCTGCCACGGCATCGGCCTCCGTATGTTGCTCAGGTGGGTATTTTCGGTCAGCCGACACTGGTGCACAACGTCGAAACATTGCACTGGGTAAGCAGAATATGCCGCGAAGGCCCCGAGGTTTTAAACAGCACTGAAAAGAACGGTCGTACCGGTTTGCGTTCATTTTCAATTTCCGGGCGCGTGAAAAACCCCGGTGTGCATTTGCTGCCGGCGGGTTCTACCATTACCGATCTCATTGAAGCCTGTGGCGGCATGCTTGATGGCCACACCTTCAAGGCCTATCAGCCCGGTGGTCCGTCAGCCGGATTATTGCCCGCCTCAATCAATGATGTGCCGATGGACTTTGATACGTTGCAGCCGCTGGGGTCGTTCATTGGATCTGCTGCTATTGTAGTGTTATCCGACAAAGACAGTGTTAAAGAAGCCGCCCTCAATATGCTGCGATTTTTTGAAGATGAAAGCTGCGGCCAGTGCACCCCTTGTCGTGTCGGTTGTGAAAAAGCGGTTAAGCTGATGGAAAAAGATTCCTGGGATCAGCCACTGTTGGAAGAACTATGCACCGTCATGGTCGACGCCTCGATCTGCGGTCTCGGGCAGGCAGCGCCCAACCCGATACTGCTGACCATGAAGCACTTTCCGGAGGAGATCTGATCATGACTGATTCAATCAATTTTACCCTGGATGGCAAGCAGGTGACCGCCAGTGCCGGTGAGTCCATCTGGGAAGTCGCCAAGCGTCAGGGCACACTGATACCGCATTTGTGCCATAAAGATTCCGCGGGTTACCGGTCTGATGGTAACTGTCGAGCCTGCATGGTCGAAATAGAAGGTGAGCGTGTTCTCGCGGCCTCCTGCATTCGCACTCCGTCTGAAGGCATGGTGGTGAACTCGCAAAGCGAGCGGTCCGAAATGGCGCGTAAGGTTGTCGTTGAAATGCTGTTGGCTGATCAGCCGGAGCAAACTTCTGCACACGATAAATCATCGCACTTCTGGAACATGGCGGAAATGCAAAACGTCACCGTCAGTCGCTTCCCCAAACTGGAGCCTGATCGAGTACCGCTGCTGGATGCCTCGCATCTGGCGATGAGCGTAAATCTTGATGCCTGCATCCACTGCAATCTATGTGTCAGAGCCTGTCGTGAAGTGCAGGTGAATGATGTCATCGGTATGTCCGGTCGCGGACACGATGCGAAAATCACATTCGATTTCGACGACCCGATGGGTGCATCAACCTGTGTCGCCTGCGGTGAATGTGTGCAGGCCTGCCCGACAGGTGCATTGATGCCCGCCACTGTGCTGGATGATGCCGGTGTTGGCGACAGCCAGTCGTTTGATCGTGAAGTGAAAAGTGTCTGCCCGTACTGCGGTGTTGGCTGCCAGTTGTCGTTCAAGATTAAAGATGAAAAAATTGCCTGGGTCGATGGCATAGAAGGCCCGTCGAACGAAAATCGCCTGTGTGTGAAAGGTCGCTTTGGCTTCGATTATATTGCTCACCCGCATCGACTCACCAAGCCACTGATCCGGCGTGATGATGCTCCAGCCAAGGGTTTAAATGTTGATCCCTCCAATGTGCTTACCCACTTCCGGGAAGCCAGTTGGGACGAAGCACTCGACGCGGCTGCCAATGGCATGAAAACCCTGCGTGATGATACCGGCAAGCGCGTTGCGGGTTTTGGCTCTGCCAAATGCTCTAATGAAGAAGCCTACCTGTTTCAGAAATTTATTCGCCAGGGATTCCAGCACAATAACGTCGATCACTGTACACGCTTATGCCACGCCTCATCGGTGGCAGCGCTACTGGAGAATGTCGGCTCCGGTGCAGTAACGGCCACCTTTAATGAAATTGAAAACGCCGATGTTGCGATCGTAATTGGTGCCAACCCCACTGAAAACCATCCGGTGGCAGCAACTTACTTTAAGCAGTTTTCCAAACGTGGCGGCAAGCTGATCGTGATGGACCCGCGTGGTCAGGGATTAAAACGCCACGCCGATCATATGTTGCAATTTCGCCCCGGTACTGATGTCGCCATGCTCAACGCGATCATGCACGTAATTGTCGAAGAAAAACTCTACGATGAGCAATACATCAAAGGCTTTACCGAAAACTGGGAAGCCATGAAAACCCACCTGGCCGATTTTCCGCCAGAGCGTATGGCCGATCTGTGCGGTATCGACGCAGACACCCTGCGCCAAGTGGCACGTGTGTTTGCCGGAGCGCAGGCGGCGATGATTTTCTGGGGTATGGGTATATCGCAGCACATCCACGGCACGGATAATTCGCGTTGTCTGATATCGCTGGCACTGATGTGTGGTCAGGTCGGCAGGCCCGGCTCCGGCTTGCACCCGTTGCGCGGTCAGAACAATGTCCAGGGGGCCTCAGATGCCGGTCTTATCCCGATGTTTCTGCCAGACTACCAGTCGGTCGCTGATGAAGGTGTGCGCTCATCGTTTAATGCCATTTGGGGAACCGAGGATACCATCGACCCTGAAAAAGGCCTGACCGTTGTTGAAATTATGGATGCCGTGCACGACGGCCTGATAAAAGGCATGTACGTACTGGGGGAAAACCCCGCCATGTCGGACCCCGATGTAGAGCACGCTCGCGACGCTCTGGCCAAGCTGGATCATCTGGTGGTACAGGATATCTTCCTGACCGAAACAGCGAACTTCGCCGATGTCATTCTGCCCTCATCAGCCTGGCCTGAAAAAACCGGTACCGTCACGAATACCAACCGGCAGGTGCAAATGGGCCGACCGGCGGTGTCACCACCGGGTGAAGCAAAAGAAGACTGGTGGATTACCGTAGAGCTTGCCAGGCGTATCGGGCTTGACTGGTCCTACACACATCCCAAAGAAGTGTTTGCCGAAATGAAAATGTCGATGAACTCATTTGACAACATCACCTGGGAACGGCTGGAGAAAACCGCGGTCACCTATCCATCGCTGTCTGAAGAGGACCCCGGGCAGCCGATTGTGTTTGGTGATGGTTTTCCACGTCCTGAAGGTCGTGCGCGATTCACACCGGCAAACGTTACTGCGCCGGCGGAAACACCGGACGCCGATTACCCGATGATCCTTACCACCGGACGTCAACTGGAGCATTGGCACACCGGCTCTATGACACGGCGTACCGCCGTGCTCGACTGGGCAGAGCCGGAGGCGAACGCCTCATTGCATCCAAAAACATTGCGGCGGATGGGGGTGAAAGCCGGTGAGATGATCACCATCGAAACCCGACGTGGCGCAATTAACATCATGGCGCGTGCTGACAGAGCGGTGGCGGAAGATATGGTGTTTGTGCCTTTTGCCTACGTTGAGGCTGCTGCCAACGTGCTGACTAACCCGAGTCTTGATCCCTACGGCAAGATACCTGAATTTAAATTTTCAGCGTGTCGTGTGGCAAAGGCAGATGAATCAGCGTTTGCTGCGGGGTAGTGTGCCAGTGCCAGGGTCCGCCGGCGGGCGGATCCTGAGTGCGTGGTGCAGTGGATACTCTGAAAGCGGGAATATTACCGCTTTTTGTTGGTAACCAGTCCCATGCAATTGTCGTGTTAAGCGCTGATACTAAGCCCAGCTCAACAGGGATGTGGTTCACGGACCGGGCCAGGGATTGAGCATGGATTGATCAGGGAGCAGACTGAGTTTCTCTACAGATAGATCTGCAGGTAAGACAAAAGGCTCACATTGGATGTGAGCCTTTTTTATTTTTGCCGCGCGACTCTGCGTTTTCCCCCGTGTCTGTCAGTATTCGAACCGCTAGCATTAACAGCGGTATCAGGAGCAGGGCCTGGGGCTCCTGGAGCTTGATCAATGACCGTGCGGATCGTCCATTGGTTGTCCTGCAAAACAGCTCTGACGTTAAACTATAAGAAGCGACAAGGTACTTGCCTACACCGCGCCGGTCCCGTCAAAAAGACCCAGCTCGATCATTTTGTTGTGGCAGGCAACGCGATTATTTACCTTCAGCAGATGAAACAATGATTTGATGTGTGTTTTTACGGTGGATTCTGCGATACCCAGTTTTCGTGCAATGGTTTTATTTGGATCACCCTGTACCATCAGGGTAAGTACATCCAGCTGTCGGTCGGTGATGCCCAGTTGCTCAACGACCAGACGATTAAACTGCTGTAAATCTTGCGACGGCGTCCGGTCCGGTTGATGCGCGTCGGGCTGAGTTGAATTGTCACTGTCAGGCCAGACACTCTCCCCGGCTCTGACTTTGATGATAGCGTTGAGCAGTGATTCGGCGGGTAGGGATTTATGTAAAAAACCGGCCGCACCCTGCCGTCTGGATTCGACCACCAGTTGCATGTTTTCAGTGCCGCTGACCATCAAAACCGGAGGCGGTGATGGCAGCGCCTGTATGACTTTCAGCAGCGTGATGCCGTCAATATCGGGTAGGTTGTGATCGAGCAGTACAATGCCGGGCTTATTAGCGGTCACCACTGCAATCGCCTCGCTGCCGGTAACTGCTGTAGTTATCTGGTAACTGGTGCCCAACAGCATCTTGATGCTCTCAGCGAACATGGCATGATCGTCTACGACAAGTATATGCATTTCATGCCTGTATCTTTTTGAAATTAATCGCGAAAATCCTCCAGGGTCCTCCAAAAGGGGGAGTCTCCCCACCCCAACGAACGATACACTAACCGCCGCCACCTGCCCATACTGCATTTACGGAGCCGGGAAGTTTTAATCGGTGGTCTGCGCATGAGGCGCTGTGACATGGAGAATGGATTGATCTTCACGCTAAGCACGGAAGTTTTTTTTGAGCTGATTGGACTAACCGGCTTCGTTTTTTACATGATGGCCTATGGGTTGCTGCAATTGGGCCGCATCGATGGCAACGGGCAACGCTATGTTGTGCTGAATCTGGTAGCAGCGTTGATGGTTTTGATCAGCCTTGTTGATCAATTCAATCTTGCCTCTATGCTGATTCAAGTGTCGTGGGTGGCGATCTCAATGATTGGTCTGGTAAGAATTTGGTACAATCGGCGGGCGAAGAAAACACAAAAATCAGTTAGCCGTGTAGTAGTGATCTAGTGTCGCGGATTATTGTTGTCTAAGTTCTGCATTGGCATCCGGGCCGGATACTTCGTGTGGCTGACTGCTTAGGTTGATGCAGGGAGCAAGCTATTTTTACGGGTGCCGGTAAAGAAAAACTCGATCGCAAAACCGCCATTCAGGCGATTGAATTTGTCTACAGTAATTTACTCGATGTCAGTCGTGTTCAGATCATCTATCCGGTGATTCTGGCCTATGTTTTCTGGGGTAAACTGGAAAGCTGGAAAATTGTGCTGTGGAGCATTGCCTCTATTCTGGTCTATGTCTCGCGGATACAGCTTACCCTGCAGTACCGTAAACGATCAGAAGCTGACAACGATCCCTGGAAATGGGGGCGGTATTTTTCCGTGACCTCTTTTTTTTCAGGCCTGTTGTGGGGGTATGCTGCGTGGTTGTTTTACCAACCTGACGCGCAAACCGAGTTGGTCTTGTTATACGTATTGATTATTGGCACGGCAGCCGGCGCTGTCATGATTTCAGCCTACTGGATGCCGGGCTACCTGTTGTACGCTGTACCTTCAGTCACACTGATGATTCTGTCTTTGTTTTTCAATGGCGACAGCAACGAATCTTTATTAGCCGTTATGTTGTGCTTGTTATTGCTCATGCTGGTGTCTGTTGCATTCAAGTCGCGTGAACAAGGTTATGCCGGTATCAGACTGCGGTTTGAAAACCTCGACTTGATCAGCAGGCTCAATACAGAAAAAGAGCGCGCAGAAGACGCTAATCGTGCAAAAACACAATTTCTAGCCTCCGCTAATCACGATCTGAGGCAGCCGGTGCACGCACTAAGCTTATTGTCCTACTCGATAAAAAGTGAACTGCAAAGTGACAAAGGCAAAGAGCTACACGGGCAACTCAATCAAACGGTAACTAATCTCAACAGTTTGCTTGAGTCACTGCTGGATTTGTCCCAGTTGGAGGCCGGGGCGTTAAAGGTAGTAAACGACCACATCGATCTGGCTCAGATTGCCGCGCAGCTGCAGTCGGAGTTTCT
This sequence comes from uncultured Granulosicoccaceae bacterium, assembly GCA_938003855.1. Taxonomy (GTDB): domain Bacteria; phylum Pseudomonadota; class Gammaproteobacteria; order Granulosicoccales; family Granulosicoccaceae. The sequence continues at coordinate 20,229 of CALKXD010000094.1, forward strand.
CTCCTTGTGTGCTGAGCGAAAACTTGATTTTAGAGTGCGCGTAATCCCCGGCTTTGTGCGTACAGATCATACTCTGCTGATTCGGCTTCTACGGAATCTACTCAGCAATGCCGTGCGTTATACCCCGGAAGGTGGTGTTCTACTGGCATTTCGCCGGCGTGGAAATTCGGTGGCTATAGAAATCTGGGATACCGGCATTGGCATTGACAGCGCAGATCAATCAAATGTATTTCGCGAGTTTTTTCAAGTTGGCAATGCTGCACGGACGTCCGACAAAGGCTTGGGTCTGGGTTTATCAATTTGTCAGAAGATCGCAGATTTACTGTCGCTGCAGTTATCGGTCGCATCGCAACCCGGACGCGGAACCGTGTTTCGTGTGGTGTTGCCCGTTACTGATCAAGAAGCAACGGAACTAAACGCATTACCGGCCCAGCCATTGACAGTTCCCGGTGCTGATTTGAAAGGGCAGCGAGTTCTTGTGGTTGATGATGATCTCATCGGACTGGGCGCCATGTCTCAGGTGTTGACGTCTTTCGGAATGGAAACAACGCTGGCACAAACCTGTGATAGAGCAATGGAACTTCTAACCGTAGAAAATTCCTTTGACGTGATTATCTCTGACTATCGGTTGTCAGAGGAAATAAACGGATTGCAGTTGATAGAGCAGATCAGGGAATTGCCGGGGCTTCAATCAATACCCGCCATGATTGTTACCGGGGACACCGCGCCCGCTGTACTGGCAGAGATACAGAAGTCCGGTCTCACCTACATGAACAAGCCGGTGGATGCGTTGCGATTTGCTGCAACGTTAAGTGATCTTAGTGCCTGATGCAGTACAGTCAGCAATGCCGGTTTTTCAGCCGCCGCATTTTTGACCGATTACTGGTTATGGTTTGCTGAACTGCCCGGTTATAGTACGGGCGGAATACGCCTGTAATCTTGCGTTAACTGTACTATCAGTTATCGTTGCGGAAGGGAGGTTGCATTGGCCGGCCCGGTTCTGAGTGGTACGCAGTAGCGCTTGTTTCAGGATGGGTACTAATTTGCTCATAGGTACCGCCAGATAACAGCGTGATTAAAATGGCGGACACCCCGGTGATCGATACATAGCCATAGCAATGATCCATTAGACAGTAAATGCCCAACGGGAATAACAACTGGCATAAGGATAGCCTGTGGCTGATGGAACAGGCTTAATTACTAATTTGTGGTGTTGGAAATCTCGATAAAAAGCCGGTAACTGTTCAAACCCCCGAAACATC
>CALKXD010000095.1 GCA_938003855.1 uncultured Granulosicoccaceae bacterium
GCCTGCTTAGCTTAGTCATGAGCATTAATCTGTCCATGATCGGCACTCTAGCTTGCATAAACATGTATACAAGCCATCAGAGAGACGTAAATGCAATGATTGATATCACTGGACATAACCGTCAATTGGCGTCTGCCATGCTGGTGGCGCAGAAGGAAATATTCAATGCCGGTTTCGGTTTAATCGATGCCGACACTGACGACATTACCATCGAGTACACCACCGCTACTGCATTAACCTCCGCAACACAGGCCATTCTGTGGCGGCTCAATGGCGGAACTCAAGCCTCATGTCGGGGATTGAGAGAAAACAGCATCACGATCGATAGTACAGAATACCGGATACTGAGCCTTGTCGAATCAGCAAGCGACTGCAACTACACCGCGCCATTGACGGATCTGAATTGGGATAGCGTTGTCGGCATACTGGGGCAGTGGCCAGTAGTCGACACACTGGCCGACTACCTCGCAGAAAATCAGACGCTGTTTTCCTTCACTATTACAATCGACAGTTGCTCTCCCTATGGCATGATGCCACTGGACACACACCTTACGGCGACTGTTTCCGCTCCAACTACGGCTGAATTAAACAACGCAGCGCTACCAAAAAACGCTCTCACGATCTGCCTTTTCAATACCATTGCCAGCTGAAGAAAACAGATTGTGAACAGTTTCCAAGCGCGCCTTAAACACCAAAACGGTGCCGCTTCGCTAATTTTCGTGCTGCTCATCGGCCTTGCTATAACCGCATCAACGACCGGTTTAATCAAGTCTATTAAGAACACACAGGAGATTGGCGTTGCAGTCAACGCCGTGACTCATGCACAAACGGGACTCTGGGCAGCGGCCGAGGCGTTTCGAGTTTACCTGGCGTCCATTGACGATCTGTCGATTCAAGACCTCAGTGGCGATCTGGCGATAAACATGGACCCAGCGTACGGTAGCATTAGCGCTAACGATATTTCTGTAACCACTGTTGCTACTGGCCAATACCGGATTAGCACCAGGATCGTTAATCAGCACTTAGTATCCCGATCTTCAGCAGCGATTATCGCTGTGTACACACTGGGGTCCGAAATTACTCCCTCGACGGATCCGATACACACGGTGAATTTCAACCATAATCTTGATATCAATGGCGGAATCGAAATTAAAAACAACGGAGACCCGGTCAACCTGACGGTCATTGGAGACGTAGATCTGGGTGGCGTAAGCATAAATCCGATCAATGAAATAAGTGCAACCGGATCGGTGACGCTGGGCAGTAAAATCACCGTGAATTCAATTTTCGCCGAAGAAGATGTTGTTCTCAACAATACCATCGTGCAAACCGTAAAAACTCTGGGAACAGTCATCGCCAATGGCAGTGCAACAGCACACAGCATCTGGGCCAATGGCGATGTCACGCTCAACGCGAGCGGTCGATTCGAGAATATCAATACACTGAAAAATATCATCGCAAAATCAGGAGGTGCCGGGCATGGCACAATGACCGCCGGGGAAACGATAAAAATAGATAACTCCGGACCGATCAACAGTCTCAGCGGGGTGGGCGATATCGAAATAAACACCTTCACTGACGTGACCAGTGCCACAACCATGGCCGACCTTACTTGTCCAAGCCCCTGGTGGAGTTCAACATCCAGCTTGAGTGCAAACGGTGCGATCAACAATTGCCCGTCAAATTCTGATTCAATCAGTGTCGTACCCGGGGCGTCCAACACCATTGTCCCGATGCAGCCTCTGACTAAGCGAACCTTTACCACACCGTCTATCGATGTTTGGAAAGTACGTAATGATGCTAACTATTTTGTCGCCTACGACGCCGACAGCAACGATATAACGGTCACTGTCAACTCTGTTGAAAGCCTTGTCGACGGGAGTATCTATAAACTTGGGGACTACCCCAACTCTGGCTCAACGCCTCCCTACTACGATTACCTGTGCGCCAACGTTAGCAGCGCCGGCCTGTGCCTGTCACCTGCTGAACCTACTCTTCCGCTGTGCTTCGGGCAATCTCTGTGGAACCGCTGTATCACCTATAACCACGGCAACAATACGTTCACGATCAACCCTAATGTAACCGCTCCGGGCATTATGTTTTTCGATGGCAATGTGAAGCTGATGAACGGCCACGGGATGACGACAATACTGGCCAGCGGCGATATATCCACTGCGGGGTCGTACAAGCAATGGGCGGTAAATTTCGGAGCCTACGACACCACCTGCCTGGCCACTGCCGATCACGCGCCCGGTAGCGTTCAGGCCAGGTACACGCACTCATACTCCACGCATTACCCGTCCAATCTCTGCGACAAAACAAATTCTGAGTACCTGCCTATAGAAACTGGCAATATCGGTCTCGCAGCCGGGGGGATCAATCCGGATATTTCAGACAACCCTTATAGCTTTTACACCGGCGGCAATATCGACCTCGGCTCTTCAACGGATGTTGTCGGTGCAGTACTGGCCGGGAACATACTCAACACCGGTGGTTCAGTTACTATTCGCGGCTTGGTCAGCGCCGGCGCACACCAGGAAAACTCCAGCGAAAGTAACAAGCTTGGTGGTAAAACGGTGATCGATTTTAGCGACACAGATGATTTCAACGCCACAGGCATTCCGGACATGGGCCCTGAGGGACCGGCTGGTCCTGTACAGAAAGTCGCCACCCTGCTTTGGGCCAGATCGCTATAACCCCGGTGTATCAGCGCAGATTTCTACGGTCCGAGCGACACCCCGACAGAAGCTCCTGCCAGTCAGGTCGGCGCGGTGCCTGAATTGCAACCGCCGTGAAGAACTTCTTTACGGTTGTGGTTCCGTCAGCCCACGCTGTATTACTCTGATGCGGCCGAGTACTTGATCATCAAGTGAACCCGCATTGATAGCCTCTGCGGCCAGCTGTAACTGTTCCAGCGTAGCAATGCCAATTTCGGTGGTAGGCAGCGCGGCATTAGACACCACATAACGAATTGCCAGTTCGGCAAGTGAGTTGGCTGCGCCTTCTTCGAGCAGCGATGAAAAGCGCAAAGCTCGCTGCACGTCTTCCGCATAGTCTGTGTCTGATCCGATCGGTTGTACGGTTGGCATACCCAGAGGATGACGCGCTTCACTGCCAGTGAGTGCTCCTCCGGCCAGTACCCGAACCCCAATTGCGCCGACACCATGCGCCTGCGATACCGCCAGCAACTCTTTGTAGTCCTGTGCCGGATAACCGGGTAACGCTGGCTCACCGGCAGACGGCACCAGCAGGTTATAGAAAACCTGCGCGCTGTCGAATTTTTCTGACTCAATCAACTGCAGTAATTGACTGGAATCACCTTTGGCGGTGAAACCCAGATAGCGGGTTTTGCCAGCGTCGCGCAGTTTCTCAAACACGGGCAGTACATCATTGAGAATCTGCCCGGCAGTCAAAGCTCCTGCCTCATCGCCAACGGTATTATGTAACTGGAAAAGATCGATGTGATCGAGCCCCAGCCGCTGCAGACTGGCATTGATTGAGTTCTCGACCAACGAGGCCACATCAGCCAGCTGCGCGACAGGCACACCGACCTTACTGCTGACATAGATTCCGTCTGTATTACCCGCTAACGCACGCCCGAGATTGGTTTCTGACACGCCGTTGCCATAGCTCGCCGCGGTGTCGAAAAAATTGATGCCATTGTCACGAGCCCAGGCGACAGCCCGATCCTGATCACGGGCGGCACCCAGCGTCATCAACCCTCCTACCGCACCGCAGCCAAACGTGAGCCGCGACACTTGCATGTCCGTGCGTCCAAATTGCTGTGTTTGCATAACTGCCGACTCCATTGTGGCCAAACCCGTCGCCTCATTACAACACACTGTGCGGGATCCCGCGACTGGCGACCCGCTAGAGCCGATGTCACTACCTTTCGGCCGCGCCGGATACTCAGGTTCAGGGATTGTGGACAGAACAGACGGATGAGCAACTCACAGTCAATACTGGTGTATTACCGGCGTCCTGAAGCAAATAAAACCACAACGCCGTTCGGGGTGCACGGATCGATAAGGGAGCACCTGGATTCTTCGCACAACCACGGCGCGGTAGGCAGTTAACAGCCCGTATAAGAGTTAGCTGACCGCATTGCAGAGGAAATAGCTCTGCTACCACCAGCAACCATTGCCGCCGCTGTGGCGACAAGATGGCATTTACCTGAAAGGAATTCGGCGAATTGCTGCCTTGTATAAACGGCAGCGCACTCGCCTTACACCATTGAGGCACTCACCGGCGGTATAGCGCTACTGCTGAGAAGCGACTGCGGCGTCGAGATCGAACCAGTCGGCAGCGGTGACAATCTTGTTTTCCATCGACTGCAGCAGCGGCATAGCTTCGGCGAGGAAATCCAGCCAGGCTTGCTCTTTCATTAGATTGGCACGCCGCTCAGCGCGATCGTTGAGATCTTTATACGCCCATAGATGCACTACTTGATTCAATGCACCAATGTCCATACTGACATACCAGCCAACACAATGGCCGAGGTGCTTCTGCTGCAACGGCAGACCGGTTTTTTTATACAGCGCGAGGTACTGACCGATACTGCCGGGTTTCACGGTGTAGGTTCTGTGGTCGACGATCAAGAGGTTTCTCCAGGTGCTCAAAAGCGAAGCGTAGCGCTTCGCTATGTCTACTCCCGGTGATAATACCTGTTATACCTACACGAAGCGATTTATCTGGTTTTCCAGATACTCTTGTCGACCTGACACCGGCAGGGGGTTGATATCCTCCTGCTCCACCCTGCCGGCCAACTCTTCCAGAGAGACTTTACCGTCAAGTATTTTCTGATTATCCGCTGTGTTCCAGCCACTGTATCTGTCGTCGATGAATTGATCGACAGTACCGTCCTCGATCATCGCCGCCGCAGCTTTCAAGCCTCTGGCACAACAATCCATGCCGCCGATATGCGCACAGAGCAAATCGTCCGGCTCAAGCGACTGACGACGTAATTTAGCGTCAAAATTAGTGCCCCCGGATGTGAAGCCACCCGCCTTGATAATCTGATAGTACGCCAGTGCCATCTCGGGCACGTTGTTGGGGAACTGATCCGTATCCCAACCGGACTGATAATCGTTGCGGTTCATATCTATAGAACCGAAAATACCCAGCGCATTGGCCAGTGCCAGTTCGTGCTCAAAGGTGTGGCCGGCCAGAATAGCGTGACCTTGTTCTATATTCATTTTCACTTCGTTTTCGAGTCCATAGCGTTTCAGAAAGCCGTAAACCGTCGCGACGTCGTAGTCGTACTGATGCTTGGTCGGCTCCTGTGGCTTGGGCTCGACCAGGATCGCCCCCTTGAACCCGATCTTGTGTTTATACTCAACCACCATGCTTAAAAAACGGCCGAGCTGATCGAGTTCTTTGTCCATACGCGTATTGAGCAGAGTTTCATAGCCTTCACGACCGCCCCACAGAACATAGTTTTCCCCGCCAAGCCGGTGCGTCGCGTCTATGCAGGTTTTTACCGTTGCAGCTGAAAATGCAAACACATCGGGGTTGGGGTTTGTTGCCGCTCCGGACATAAACCGCCGGTGTGAAAATAGATTCGCCGTGCCCCACAACAATTTCAGGCCGGTATCGGACATTTTCTTTTCGAAATAATCGACAATCTCGTTGAGGTTCTTTGTGTTCTCTGCAAAATTACGACCCTCCGGTCGTACATCGGCATCGTGAAAACAGAAATACGGAACATTCAGCGCGCTGAACATTTCAAAGGCAATATCGGCCTTCAACCTGGCATTGGTCATCGGGTCGTTTGAGTTCCCCGCGCCATCAAACCACGGTCGCTCAAATGTCTGCCCACCAAACGGGTCGGAACCGGGCCAGGTAAACGTATGCCAATAGCAAACCGCAAAGCGCAGATGGTCTTCCATGCGCTTGCCAGCGATTATTTCATCCGGCTGATAGTAGCGAAACGCCAGCGGATTCCGGCTGTCAGGTCCCTCATAGGGAATGCGTTCTATATCACCAAAAAAACCAGTACTCATACACACGTCTCGCTATGCAAATGATTCAACCCGCACACCACTGACAGTTAGTCAGTCGAGGCTCCGGGACCGGGCGTAGCCCCTGCGGGGCACTTACCAAGAATAATCATACCGAGCACTTCATCCTTGGTCACATTCCCGGTACGCGCACTGCCCACCACTGCACCGTTTTTCATCACAACTACACGGTCAGCCAGATCGAAAACATCGTGGATATCGTGACTGATCAGGAAAATTCCGATACCGTCATCTTTCAACTGGTGGATAAGCTGCCCGACCTGCTCTGTCTCTGCCGGTCCCAGTGCCGCAGTGGGCTCGTCCATGATGAGAATGCGGGCATTGAAGTGAATCGCGCGCGCTATTGCCACCGACTGGCGCTGTCCCCCGGACAGTTGCTTGACCGGGTCTTTAAAGCGCGAGAAATTCGGGTTCAGCCGGTTCATTACTTTTCGGGTCTCGGCCTCCATTGCGGCATCGTCCAATGTGCCCCAACGGGTCAGCAACTCACGCCCCAGGTACAAATTAGCCGCGGCGTCGACGTTATCTGCCAGAGCCAGGGTCTGGTAGATCGTTTCAATACCGTAGTCCTTTGCGTGCCGGGGATTATTGATTGTGGCTTCCTGCCCATCGACATAGATAGTGCCGCTATCGCGGGTATAAGCCCCCGACAAAATTTTGATCAGCGTTGACTTGCCGGCACCGTTGTGACCAAGTAATCCGACGACTTCACCCGGATACAATTCACAGGAAGCCTTCTCTACCGCATGCACTCCGCCAAACGATATAGAAATATTTTTTAGTTCCACCAGCGGTGTTTTACCAGCGGACGGTGTATTTTCTGTCGTTGCCATGTTCAGGTTCCCGTCTTTAGGCTGAGTTTCTGCGATAGAGGTTATCGAGGTAGACTGCCAGAACCAGTACCCCACCCACCACCATCTGCTGAATGGCCGCATCAAATCCGATCAGCACCATCCCTGACTGCAGTGACTGCATCACCAATGCTCCGAGAATAGCGCCATAGATAGTGCCAATGCCACCGGCAAACGATGTGCCGCCAATCACCGCCGCGGCGATAACATAGAGCTCATCAAACTGCCCTAGCGCCAGTGTGGCCGACTTCAGTCGTGCACTGGCAATAACCGCCGCAACACCGGTCAGCGCACCCATCAGTGCGAAGATAAGCATGGTCATTTTTTTGGTGTTGATGCCGGCCAGCTCGGCCGCTTCAGGGTTCCCGCCAATGGCAAATACATAACGGCCAAAGCGCGTGCGGGTGGCAAGGAATGTCATCGCAATGCCAACAGCGATAGCGACAAGTATCGGAATCGCAAAACCATGCGAGATAAACATTCCACCTTCGGGTACTTCGATGTTGTTGGCGGCGGCATAGCGTTTGATAATGCCTTTCGGCCAGGGGTAGGCGTTCATCACCATAACCGCGCCGATAACCACCGCACTGCCCACACCACCGATCAGACACTCAGCCCACATGGGACGCGTGGGAAAGCCAAATCGCATCCGTTGCCTGCGCCCGCTGATCAACATGAAAATTATCCCGATACAGACAACAACACCCAGAATCCAGGACCCGGTCGCGCCTATGGTTCCGTAGGGACCGCCACCGATCAGTGAAAAGGTCTGATCGACCGGCGCAATGGTTTCGCCGCGAGCCACCAGATAGGACGCGCCGCGCCAGATCAGCAGCCCCCCCAGCGTGACAATAAACGCAGGGATGTTGAGGTAGGCGATAAGAAAACCCTGAAACGCACCGACCAAAGTGCCAAATGCAATACCGACCACAACCGTGATTGCCCAGATCATTGGATGACCCAGCCCTAGAAATTTGGGCAGCACCCAGACCTGCATCACTCCCATGATCATCGCGGTGAACCCCAGCAACGACCCGACCGACAGATCAATATGGCGCGTCACAATCACCAGCACCATGCCGGTTGCCATCACGGCGATCGATGAGGTTTGTACGGACAGGTTCCAGAGATTTCGCGGAGTGAGAAACGCGCCATAGCCGTTCACAAAATGGCCGTAGAGATGGAAGCCCACCCAGATCAGCAAGAGTGCGCCGATCATACCGAGCAACCTTGTGTCGACTTCAGTTGCTCTCAGGAAACGAATCATCGCGCTTTCCTGGAAGTCCTTCTGTTCATCAGACACCGTTTATGCTCCTGTGATGGCAATTAAAACACACGGCACAACCACCGCATGCTATTGGAAATTCGATAGTTAATTCAACACGAGGACAGACTCTCTCGTGGAGGTGTTGCCGACCGTTCACCGTCAGTGGCGCCGGGTGCTACATCGTGCCGGCAGGCTGTTTTGCACCTGCCGGGACTGCGCATCACGCGCAGCCCCGACGCATTACTGCTTACTGCGGTATTTAACAGCCGTCGACGCCGTCCATTGCACCTTCACAGGCTTTGGCTTTGTCGATCCAGCCGGCATCAATAACTGCGCTGATGTTGCTGGTTGTGATCGGGGTTGGAGCCAACAGGATAGAAACGACTTCAACACCACGCTTGCCGCCGGAGAACGGTGCGGTGCCAGGTACGTCGGTTTTCGACTTACCATCGGCCAGCATCAGCGCTGCTTCTGCAGCAACTTTACCCAGTGCACGCGAGTCTTTCCAGACCGATACCAGCTGGGTGCCACGGGCAACGCGATTGATCGCAGCGAGATCACCATCCTGACCAGTGACCGGAACGTTGCCTGCCATGCCCTGTGCTTCCAGTGCTGCGACAACACCGCCAGCCATACCGTCGTTTTCAGAGATCACCGCGTCAACATTGTTGTTCTGAGAAGTCAGGCATTGCTCCATATTCTTTTGTGCGTTTTCCGGCTTCCAGCCATCGGTAAAAGTTTCACAAACGTTTTTGATCTTGCCTGCATCTATATTCGGCTGCAGTACTTCCATAATACCTTCGAACAGAAAGGTAGCGTTTGGATCGCCCTGATCCCCTTTGATAAACGCGAAGTTGCCTTCGGTCTGGCCGCTGTCCAGCATTGTCTGAGCCATCATGCGACCGACACCAACGTTGTCAAAGGTGATGTAGAGTGAATCGGGGTGCTCGATCTGTACATCATAGGCAATCATCGGAATGCCTTCTGCAGATGCCTGCTCTACGGCTGGCAGGATTGCTTCAGAGTCAAACGGTACAATCATTAGAACGTCGGCGCCCTGTGCGATCAGTGACTCGATATCAGTCAGTTGCTTGCCCGCTGAGCCCTGTGCATCTGCAGAGATATACTTGTCGCCATTGGCTTCAACGATACCTTTGATAACCGCCTCATCCCGCTTCCAGCGCTCTTCCTGAAAAACCTTCCAGGAGACGCCAACAATTTTGTCTTTTGCCATAACCGGCCCGGCAAGCGTTGCAACAAATGCGGTTGTTGCCAGTGCCATTAAGGTTCTTTTCATTGTCGATATTCCTCGTAAATAAAATGTACGTTGTGAAACTGCGTGCCACAGTTAGCAAGCCCACACCGGAACTGCTACCCGTAATTTACTCGATCACGGGTCTATTATGCCAACCGTGCCGTTCAATTGCGCCTATTATTTTTTAGGCTCGAAAAAAATAGTGATTCTTTCGTCCAGATGTGTCAAGTTATTTTTCTATGGCGACAATTACCAAATCCGACGAGCTGCGGCTTTTCAATCGTAGTCGAATACTGACCTGCCTACGCAGCAACGGCAGACAATCACGCACGCAGCTCGGTGAACTTACCGGTTTAAGCGGTGCCACCGTCACCCAGGTGACCGCCGACTTAATCGACGATGGCGTAATCAGACAAGTTGCACCGGGTGCAAATCCCGCTTCTGCGACGGTAGCGGGCGCAAGACGGGGGCGCCCGCAGGTCATTCTCGAGCTAAATGCGCAAGCGGCGACCACCGCCGTAGTGACTTTTCTGTTGAATCATGTAGACGTCACATTGTACGACTACGCCGGCCGCGAGCTGCATCGGGTGGACAGGCCGGTGGTCACCGCCAGCTTGACTGCCGACACGTTACAGAGCTGCCTGTTCGGTGCCGTCGATTGCGCGTTGGGCGCCAGTGCTCATTATCGATCGACCCTCAAGCACATAGCGCTGGTGTGTCAGGGCACGGTTACCAGCGACAGCGGCGGCTTGTTGTGGTCACCGATTACCGGGGTTCGTGACTTTGATCTGCGCGGCGTGCTGCAAGCGCGATACGGCATCTGGGTAACCGTATCCAATGACTGCAACATGATTGCTCGCGCTTTGTATCAGCAACAAAACGAACAACCGTTACCACGCCAGCCGACGTCCGGCATCAGCCGCACAAGCAACAATTTTGCGACAATACTGCTGTCCTATGGGATCGGCCTGGGGTTTTTTCATCAGGGATCAATACTGACCGGTTCACAGTCATCCGGCACTGAATTTGGCCATATGCTGTTTCAGGCGGATGGCGCGTTGTGTCGCTGTGGTCGACGTGGGTGCATTGAAGCTTATGCCTCAGATTACGCTATCTGGCGCAGATCAAAACAACTGCCCAGTGATAGCACACCGGCCGATATCATCCCCGACGGTGAATTCAGTCAACTAATGGACGCCGCACAACAGCAGCCCGGGCCCGAACGCGACGCCTTTGCCGAAGCCGGTGCCGCGATCGGTCAGGGCCTGACCAACCTGTTTGCGATCTTTGATCCCTTTCCCACCGTGCTGGTCGGCACCACGGCAAACGCTTTTCATCTGATGGAAGAATCGCTTGCCAAAAACTTGCGACACTACGGCACTGGTGACAGCAGTAGCTATATATCGGTGTACAACAGCGGCAGTGAAGGCAGCCTGATACGCATCGGAGCGGCGTTGCAGGCGCTTGCCTACATTGATCAGGAAGTATTCGGCTTCGGAGAGAGAAGCCATCATCGTGCAAAAGCAATATCATCATGACTATTAAACCGTATCTCTACTTAACGCTTACCCTGCCCGCAATTATGGTTGCCGGTCTTTACAGCAGCATGCTTACACCCGTCCATGCCGCCGGCGACGACGCAGCGACGCCCTTGTTACCGTGGGCATCAAATGGCATTCGCGAGCATGTGGCGCAACAAAACCTGTCTGGTGCTCTGACACCCCAGACACTCAACACTCTGCTAGACGCCGGTGAGACCCTGTTCAGCGCACGCTTTACCAGCGCTGACGGCGTCGGTCGTCCAATGTCGACACAGGCTATTATCCCCACCAAACGCAAGCGCCCTGCCCGCCATCAATTCGCACGCACAGCCGGTCTCGATGCCAATGCCTGCTCCAGTTGCCACAACACACCGGTGGTGGGTGGTGCTGGCGACTTTTCTGTTAACGTGTTTGTCTCCGAAGGATTTCAAAACACCGACTTCGACAACACCGACCCGCAGTTCTCAAACGAACGCAATACCAATCATCTGTTCGGCGCCGGTTTAATAGAACTGCTGGCACGCGAAATGACCCGCGATCTGCAGCAACAGCGGCGCGATGCACTGACGGCCGCACGCGCGTCAGGATCGACCGCTTCCATTACCCTGCAAAGCAAAGGGGTGACATTCGGACAACTGCATGCATTTGCCGACGGCCGCGTTGATCACAGCGATATAGATGGCATCGATTCCGATCTCACTATACGACCATTCAGCCAGAAAGGTGTGATGACCTCACTGAGGCAATTTACTATCAACGCACTGAACCATCACCACGGCATGCTGGCGACAGAGCGCTACGGTCCGCGCTGGACAGGGGAGTCAGACTTCGATGAAGACGGTCACCACGCGGAAATAACCGAGGGCGACGTCAGCGCACTTGTCGCATGGCAAGCGACACTACCGGCACCATTACCAATGCAACCGGACAATTCCCAATGGCAACAGGCAGCCACGTATGGCAGCACCGTATTTGACTCTATAGGCTGCGCAAGCTGCCACCGACCAAGCCTGCCGCTTGAATCTCTGGTGTTTAGCGATCCCGGCCCTGATGACACCGCCGGCACCCGACGCCATGGCGAAGACGATCACGGTATCAGCTACGACCTCGCTCTGCTGCAGTGGGCCGACTCACTGCCCCGCAATAGCAACGGGCACGTGCTGGTGCCTTTGTTCGGCGATCTGAAACGCCACAAGATCGCCGACCAGGAGATCGCCACACTCGGCAACGAACTGCTCTCACAACGCTTTGTCGAACGCGATGTATTTATTACCGCCGAGCTATGGGGCATTGCGTCCACGGCACCTTACGGACACCGCGGCGACCTCTCTACGCTGGATGAAGTCATTCGCGCCCACGGCGGTGCCGCTAGACCCGCAAGAGACGCCTATATCAACCTGGGTGCGAGCGAGCAACAACAAGTGATCGCGTTTCTCGCCACTCTCACTCTGGGCGACCACCAGGACACACTTGATGATGCAGCCGGCGACGTCATTACCGAACGCCCGGATACCACCCGATAATGGCTACGAACCACTCCAGCTCTGTGCCGCTTTCAGCGGTTCTGACCGCGCTAGTTACATCTTCCTGTTTGATCACCGCTGGTACTGTGGCCGCTGAAAGCAGCACCTATGCCGGTGATATCCCTGCTTTTACCGAGCAAGCAGAACAAGCCGGCATCAAACACACGTACTCCGGCCCCTGGGAATATTTTGTCGGTGGCGGTGTTGCTGTTTTCGACTGCAATGGTGATCGCAGGCCGGACTTGTTTTTTGCCGGCGGTGACGGCAACTCGGCACTTTATATCAACCATAGCAGCACCGGTGGCGAGCTTGCCTTCGAACACTTCCCGGGCTATTCAACGGTGCCACAGAAAGCCGTTACCGGCGCCTACCCGCTGGATATAGATAACGATGGCCTGATGGACCTGGCACTACTGCGGGTGGGCCGAAACCGCTTGCTGCGCGGGCTTGGTGATTGCAAATTTGATCACGCCAGCGACGAACTGAAACTACTGACCGACAGCAGCTGGACCACCGCATTCAGCGCTACATTTGAACCGGCACTGCCCTACCCCACACTGGTATTCGGCAACTATGTCGACCGCAGAGCGCCGGGTTCGCCCTGGGGCACCTGCGCTGATCATCAGCTGTACCGCCCGACTGACAACAGAGACAGCCCGTCTATCTATACCGACGCTATGGCCCTGTCACCGGGCCACTGCACACTTTCCATGTTGTTCACCGACTGGAATCGTTCTGGCAAGTCATCGCTGCGTATCACCAATGACCGGCAGTATCACCGCGGTGGTGAAGAGCAACTCTGGCATTTCAATGAGGGTGCTCAGCCAAGGCTCTATACGCGCAATGAAGGCTGGAAAAAACTGGTCATCTGGGGCATGGGCATTGCCAGCGCCGACCTGAACGCCGATGGCTACCCTGAGTACGCATTAACATCAATGGGCGACACAAAACTACAGCAGCTGGAATTCGACACCTTTGACGAATCCGGCTGGCCACAGTACCGCGACGTCGCCTATGAAAAAGGTGCTACCGCACATCGCCCCTACCAGGGCGATGATCTAAAACCTTCGACCGGCTGGCACGCCGAGTTCGACGACATAAACAACGACGGTTTACTGGATCTCTTTATCGCCAAGGGCAACGTCGAGCAGATGCCCGACTTCACAAGCAACGACCCGGACAATCTATTGCTCGGCACCCACACCGGTGACTACCACGAAGCCGGCGGTGAATCAGGAATAGCACTACCGACACGCGGCAGAGGCGCCGCAGTAGTCGACCTCAACCATGACGGCCAACTGGATATCATAGTCGTCAACCGCGGGGATAACGTCAGCCTTTTTCGAAATCGCGGTGCCATCTATAAAGACCGCACCCGGATTTCCGGCAACTGGCTGCAGATTGAACTGCAACAGGACAGCATCAATCGCAACGCCATCGGCGCTACCGTCTCTGTTAAATCAGGCAACACCACACGCACGCGCACCATTCAGGTCGGCGGCGGACACGCCTCAGGCGAGGCCGGCTTTATTCACATAGGGCTGGGCGTCGCAGAGCGCGCCGCCGTCCGGGTACGCTGGCCGGACGGACAATGGAGCGCCACCTACCGGGCGTTTGCCAATAACTTCATGATCATCAAACGCAACCACCCTGAAGCAACCTACTGGTATCCGGAATCTGCACAGTAGCCACCGCCACAGCGCAGATTGCCAGCCTCTGCGCACACGGATAACCTTTATGCTGACGGATAAACAGGAAACTTCGCGGTCAGCCGGAGAACATCCTCCCGCACGGCCTGCTCAACAGCAGCGTTGCCATTTTCGCCATTGACCGACAACCCATTAAGCACCGCAATGCACATCTCTCCGACCTGAGTAAATTCAGCCACAGAAAAACCACGTGAGGTGGCCGCCGGAGTTCCGAGCCTGACCCCTGACGTGACCATTGGCGATTGCGGATCAAACGGGATGCCATTTTTATTGCAGGTGATTCCAGCCCTGCCAAGCGATTCCTCAGCCGCTTTACCGGTCAGTTTTTTGGCAGTCAGATCGACAAGCATTACGTGCGTGTCCGTGCCACCGGACACCAGCTTCAGACCACCAGCCGTGATTGCTGCAGCCAGCGCTTTTGCATTTTCGACAACAGCCGCCGAGTAGTCCGCAAACTCTGGTTTGAGCGCTTCACCAAAAGCCACCGCCTTGGCCGCGATCACATGCATCAGCGGACCGCCTTGCAGGCCCGGAAAAACCGCCGAATTTATTTTCTTTCCGATACCGTCGTGGTTGGACAAAATCATTCCTCCCCGCGGACCACGCAACGTTTTGTGAGTGGTGGTCGTAACAATATGCGCATGCTGCAGCGGATTAGGATGAACACCACCGGCAACCAGCCCGGCAAAGTGAGCCATATCGACCATT
The DNA here is from genome assembly GCA_938003855.1 of uncultured Granulosicoccaceae bacterium. GTDB lineage: Bacteria > Pseudomonadota > Gammaproteobacteria > Granulosicoccales > Granulosicoccaceae. The sequence goes on from CALKXD010000095.1 coordinate 14,875, forward strand.
AGCCAGGCATCGACGGAATCTGCAATACGGCGAAAACGCTGAAAATCTATAACTCTAGGGTAGGCAGATCCGCCGGCGATGATAATTTTCGGCTTATGCCGTGTGGCGAGTTCCTGCACGTTGTCGTAATTTATCTGATGGGTGCTTTTATCGACTCCATACGACACGACATTAAACCATTTACCAGACTGGTTTACCGGTGATCCATGCGTTAAATGCCCGCCTGCCGCGAGGTCCAGTCCCATGAAGGTATCGCCGGGCTTCATCAAAGCCTGAAACACCGCTTGATTGGCCTGCGCACCCGAATGCGGCTGCACATTGACGAAAGAGCAGTCGAATAATTGCTTAGCCCGCTCGCGAGCCAGATCTTCAGCGACATCAACGTGCTCACAGCCCCCGTAATAGCGTCTGCCTGGATACCCCTCTGCATACTTGTTGGTCATGATCGACCCCTGCGCCTCCAGTACTGCTCTCGAGACAATATTCTCAGACGCGATCAGTTCGATTTCATGTTGCTGCCGGAGTAGCTCGTCGTTTATTGCCGCGGCCACCGCGGGGTCTGATGCCGCAACACTGTCGCTGAAGAACGGTATAGACATATTTATGCTTCCATAGTTTACATTGAAAGGTAGATTAACCTCCTGACTGAACTGGCAACGCGCCGGATTACAAACTACCGGTCACTATCATCAGCCATTACAAGGCAATCAAATGCAGATTAATATTTTTGAAGGGTTCGCTAACGGCGATTCGGGCGTTTGTTCAGCTACACCATCGGCTTCATCCCCGGGGTATTCAGACAACCCGGTCATGCGGTTCATCACCGGCAAAAAAACGGCCTAGATTGTCCACAACGCGAAACCCCATTGCGTGACGCGTTTCGACCGTGGCACTACCCAGATGCGGCAACAATACGGCATTTGGAACGCTAAGAAAGCGTTCGTCAATTTCGGGCTCGCACTGAAATACATCAAGCCCGGCACCGGCTATGGTGCCTGCGGTCAGCGCGCTGATCAATGCGTCTTCATCAATCACTTCACCACGTGCTGTGTTGATCAGGTAACTTTGCGGTTTCATCTGCGATAAACGTTCTGCGTCTATAAGATGCGTATTTTCTGTCCCTCCCGGACAATGGAGCGAGACAAAATCGCTCATACGCAATAGATTATCCAGCGTCGGTGCTTGCGTCGCACTTGCCGCAGAAAGCACAGCCGCGTTAACCGGTGAGCGGTTATAGACCACTATATTCATACCAAAGCCGTGGTGTGCCCGTTTCGCCATCGCCTGGCCAATTCGGCCAAAACCGACGATACCCAGCGTTTTTCCCGACACTTTTGTACCCATCAGGTGCGTGGGCCGCCAACCTTTCCAGAGATTACCGCGCAGTTCCCTTTCGCCCTCACCGGCGCGTCGTGCAACCATTAACAGCAAAGTCATCGCGATATCGGCGGTGCAGTCGCTGAGAACATCCGGCGTGTTGGTGACCACGATTTTGCCGGCTTTGACTGCATTGAGATCAATGTGGCTGACGCCAACACCAAAATTTGCAATGATCCGGGTGCGTGGCGAAGGCACTGCCATCGCATCAGCATTCAACTGATCCGTCACTGTGCACAGCAACGCATCAGCGCGACTGAGCGCGTCACGAAACCGTTCTGCTGTAAACGGTGTGTCGGTGGTATTGAATTCACAGTCATACGTTGCCGCCAGTGCCTTCTCGACCTCGGCCGGCCATCGACGAGTCACCATTATTTTTTTCTTCATCTTTCCACTCGCTTAACTGTTCATAACAGCCGCAACCGTCGCGCCGATTTCAGACGGATCGCAGACAACGGTGACCCCGGCCTCTCTCAGCAGCTCGACTTTCTCATCGGCGCTTTCACCAAAGGCAGAAATAATAGCGCCTGCATGTCCCATTGTGCGACCTTTTGGCGCACTGGCACCGGCCACATAAGCGACAACCGGTTTATCAAAACCGTGACGGATAAATTCAGCCGCCTGCGATTCCTGCAGACCACCGATTTCACTCACCATCAGGACCAGGCGGGTATCTTTGTCTTCGTTAAACAGTTTTAGAATATCGACAAAGGAGCTGCCAATGATCTGATCCCCGCCGATACCGACACTTGAGGACAGTCCTACGCCCAGCGTTTGCATTTGCGCCGTCGCTTCATAACTAAGGGTGCCTGAACGACCAATGAGTCCGACGCCGCCAGCGGTATAGATTTCAGCGGGCATGATGCCAAGCATTGCTTTACCCGGACTGATGATTCCCGCGCAGTTAGGCCCCAGCAAACGCATGCTGTCTTCGGCTCTATAGCGGCGCATGTAGCGCTTGACGCGAATCATATCCTGAGCCGGTATACCGTCGGTGATAGCGACACAAAGCTTCATCGCAGCGTCAGCCGCTTCCATAATGGCATCGGCCGCAAACGGCGGCGGCACCAGGATAACGCTGGCGGTCGCACCGGTGTTATGTACCGCCTCTTTTACGGTGTTAAACACCGGTACACCACAGACCCGACTGCCGCCCCTGCCCGGTGTCACGCCCGCCACCACGTTGGTGCCGTAGGCAATCATCTTTTGCGCGTGAAAACTGCCATTGCGGCCAGTGATGCCCTGCACAAGTACTGTTGTATTGCGATCAACGAGGACACTCACGGTTTTATCAGGCGACTGACATCATTTGCAACATTCGCACTTTGCGCTGCCTTCACGACCCGGGTTGCGGCTTCAGCAAGCGTGCTGGCATGTATAATCGGCAATCCGCTTTGCGAGATTATCCGGCGACCCTCGTCGACATAGGCTCCGGCCAGGCGCACTACAATGGGCACCCCCACCGGATCACGGCGTATCGCCTGCACAAGTCCTTCGGCCACCCAGTCACAACGATTGATTCCGGCAAAAACGTTAATCAGCACCGCCGCGACATTTTGATCGGACACCACCAGTCGAAACGCCTTGGCCATTCGCTCAGGGGAGGCACCACCGCCAATATCGAGGAAGTTAGCCGCGCTGCCTCCGGACAGTTTGATCATATCCATGGTCGCCATTGCCAACCCGCCGCCATTCACTATGCAGCCGATCGTACCGTCCAGACCGACATAGCTTAATCCCCGATCAGCCGCCCGTGTCTCACGCGGGTCTTCCTGCGATTTGTCTCGCAGTTCAGCGACATCCGGGCGCCTGAACAAGGCGTTATCGTCGAAGGTCATTTTTGCATCCAGTGCGAACAGGCTGCCCTCTTCAGTAACTACCAGGGGATTGATTTCGACCATGGTAGCGTCGAGTTGCTCAAACGCCTGATAGCAGCCGCTGATAACTTCTACCGTTTCGTTGATCAACGCCAATGGCACACCCAGTTGAAAGGCTATTTCACGCGCCTGAAACACCGGCATGCCAACCGCAGGTTCGATCACCGAACGAATGATACTGTCGGGCCTGGTGCGGGAAATTTCATTGATCTCCATCCCCCCCGATTGAGAGGCCACCACCATAATGCGCTCAGCTGTTCTATCGAGCACCAGACCGAGATAGAGTTCCTTGGCAATCGACACCGCGCCTTCGATATAAACCCGATAGACAACCTTACCGGTACCGCCGGTCTGCTCGGTAACCAGTCTCGCGCCAAACAGCTTGTCTGCCGTTTCATAGACTTCGTTTTCTGTGTGACACAGCGCCACTCCACCGGCCTTACCACGACCGCCGCTGTGTACCTGCGCCTTTACCACCCACCTCTCACCACCAATCTCACGAGCCCGATAGGCGGCCTGCTCAGGGCTGTAGGCCAGACCACCGCGCGGAATCGGAATTCCGAACCGCGACAGCAGCTCTTTTGATTGGTACTCGTGAATATCCATAGACAGATAGTGTTACTGCGACGACGCCAGTTGCAGTGGTGCCCGTGTATCCTGCCGATAAAACTCTTCAGCAGCCGAAACACCACTACCGGCATCGACCGGCACCCCCAGATCTCGCATCGACATTTCAGCTCCGGCTATCGCGCTTAGCAACATAAGTTCATTTAAATCACCCAGGTGCCCAATACGGAATACTTTACCGGCAACCTCTGACAAACCGCCGCCTAATGACAGTCCATAACGTTGATAAGCATGCTTGAGCAGGTTGCCGGAATCAAACCCGGCTGGCAGGCAGACCGCTGATACCGTATCCGAATACCAGACCGGATCTTTGGCACAGAGCGACAATCCCCAGCCAGTCACAGCCTCCCGCACCCCCTGTGCTAGCCGGTGGTGGCGTCTAAAAACATTGTCGAGGCCTTCGGTCAGCAGGCGATCGATCGAGACTCGCAAGCCGCGCAGCAACGGCATTGGCGGTGTATAGGGAAAGTAACCCTGATCATTCGCGGCCAGCATATCCTTGAAATCAAAATAGCAGCGAAACGACCGTGCCGATTTCGAGGCCTCAATGGCTTTTTCGCTGACGCACATGATCGCAAGTCCCGCCGGCAGCATGAATCCTTTTTGTGATCCGGACACGGCAATATCAACTCCCCACTGATCCATCTGAAAATCGACACTGCCAATTGAACTGACGCCGTCGACCATCAGCAAGGCGGGATGACCGGCGTTCTGCATCGCTTTGCGAACACCAGCCACGTCACTCTGAACCCCGGTCGCCGTTTCATTTTGAGTGACCAGAACGGCCTTGATAGCGTGCTGCTTATCCGCCGCAAGACGATTGGCGTAGTCTTCCAGTGGTACGCCTGTACCCCACTCTACATCGATGTATTCGACATCAAGCCCTATGCGCTGACACAGGTCAATCCACAAATGTGAAAACTGACCGAACCGCGAAGCCAGCACTTTATCACCCGGGCTCAGGGTGTTTGTCATCGCCGCCTCCCAGCCGCCGGTGCCGGAACCGGGGAAAACCAGCGCTCTACCGCGAGTGCACTGAAATATTTTTTTAAGGTCGGTCAATAACGGCCGGATAAAGTCGGGCAGATCGGGAGCCCGATGGTCTTCCATAGGTACATCAATAGCGCGACGGACGTCTTCGGGGATATTTGTCGGGCCGGGTACAAACAAACCTGTAGAACCAATGATCACAGTTGCAACTCCTCAGTCAGTGTTGAATAGGAGGAATTGTCGGGAACTGATCAGCGAGCCACAACACCTGAGTTAGTACTTTTTAGTATACAAAAGTATTGGGTTTTTCCTACCCGATCAAATAGGTATATGCTATTTTTCTCTTTACTTGCCGAAGCACTGGCATCGTTGATCGTGGTTCACCGGAGGGACAGGTCGTTGAAAATTGAAATTTCTATCGGCGAGGGTAACGCACTACTGCTATCAGCACTTGCCGGGTTGTTTGAAAAAGACGAAAGATTCAGCCTGATGAGCTCCGGTAGCTCGGCGGAGTCATTTCTACAGATGGCCCTGACGGTGCCCAGTCACGTCGGCATCATAGACTGGAGCTTGCCATCAATCGGCGCTGAGAAACTGATCCGTATACTGCGTGAACAGAATTCACCGATGCGCGTGATCGTCTGTACACACGGCGAGTCGATGGATTTACCGAAGCGGGCAATGGCATGCGGTGCGGCGGGATTTTTCTCGCACAGCGACCCACCGCAAAAGCTACTCGAAACCGCTCTTGAGGTCGCGGATGGAAAAATGATTTTCCCCTACCTGGATGTACGCGAATTACACGATCCACTCCAGTCACTGACCAAAGCCGAGCGCGCGCTGCTGGCATCGCTGTCACTCGGCAGAACCAACGCCGAGCTGTCCACCGATCATGGAATTTCTATAAATACGGTAAAATTCCACCTGCGAAATCTTTATGACAAACTGTCCGTAAAGAACCGCTCACAAGCAATCGCCTTTTACTACTCTTCAAACAACTCATACAACGGCACTGACGAAATCGATCCAGCCACTCGTCTCTGACTATTA
>CALKXD010000096.1 GCA_938003855.1 uncultured Granulosicoccaceae bacterium
ATTAAAGACGGTTTTAATCATGTTTCGGAGGAAAATCATGACTAGACTCTCGACGATCTGCAAAACACTTGCAGCTACCGCACTGTGCCTTAGTGGTATTGCTAACGCCAGTGACACCAAAGTCGCTCTGGTACCCGGAGGACCGCACCCCTACTTTTCCGCCTGGGAACAGGCCGGTATCGACGCCGCCAAAGACTTCGGGCTGGAAGCCGCCGACTATAAAGTCCCCACCGCGTGGGAACTAAACCTGCAAAACGAATTAATCGAAAGCCTGGTATCAGGTGGCTACAATGCCATACTGGTTTTTCCCGGTGACGCCGTCGGTACAAACTCTACCCTGTCAGAACTCGACGATTTCGACATACCCACCGCAGCACTGGCCGGTTGCGTCGATGATCCAACCACAGCCAAGTTCTGTCTTGGTACAGATACCGGTCACTCGGCGTATCTAGGCACTAAAGAACTCATCAAAGCCATGGGTGGCAAGGGCAACATCGCCCACTTCACCGGGTTTCTTGTGGACCCCAACACAAAGCTGCGTATTGCAGCCGTTGAAAAAGCCGTTGCTGAAACCAACGGTGATGTAAAAATTATCCAGGTGCTTGCTGATATAGATGCACCACAGCCAGCTGACGAGAAAATCAACGCATTGCTGGCAGCACGCGCCGATGACATCGACGGCATCGTGACCACCGCATGGGTACCGGCTGTTGTCGCCTCGACCGCACTGCGCAACATTGGTGACAAACGCATAGTAATGGTCGGCATCGATCACGACCAGGTCGTACTTGACGCCATTGCCGACGGCTTTGTTCACGGCACCATGCTGCAAAACCCCTACGGACAAGGCTACATCGGGTCATTTGCGATGGACAAGATTCGCAGCGGCTGCACAGTAAAAGACGACGCCCCCTGGAAAACCACCGCCCAGACCACACGGTTCATCGATTCCGGTACGGCATTTGTCGGTGCTGAGGAAGTAAAGAACTATGTAGAAGCAATGAAAGCGGTAACCACCAAGGTCATGGAAACCTTCGAGGGTGATTTTCTCAACTGCTCATAGCGAAACCTTCCGGCGCAGTTAGCATTGCGGTTCGCGTAAGCGAACCGCAACTAGTCGGTTAGCACCGTTGTTTGCTGAACGGTGCTTTGTGCAGACTTTTTATAGCATCAACGGGGCAACTGCACGGGTAGCTCGGCTGTGAATTGACAGGCAGGTCTCGCAGAGCAAGAACCCCCTCGGTAAGTCCCGCCTATCAACCACAGGGCAACCACCAGATTTTTCTTTCAACACTATATACTATATAAGCAGCGTATTAAGGTAATTAGCGATGAAATCCAATAAAACACCGTGCCTTACCACGCTTGCCAGGCAGTGCACCAACCTGACCACCAAAACCCGACGAGAATGCCGCCCCCCAAAGCAACGACCACCTAAAGACACGGTCACTCACAAGTCAGCCCACACACAATAGTGAACCATAACAACCACCAGTCACACATCTGGTCAGTTTCTCTGAACCCCGCAATGCTGCCACCCGCACCCGATAACACTCTGCTCCACACTTAAACGGGTAAAACACGAAGCCGCCAATGACAAGCCACACCACAACCCCCACAGAGGCATCCCGGTTTCGACCCTTTGCATTTCTTACGTCCAACATAACCGGGCTGGTATTACTTATCGCCTTGCTGGCAACGTTTTACAGCATGTATGCCACCGGCTTTACCTCCAAATTCAATCTCTACACGATGGGTCGCGTAATGGCGATCGACATCGTTATCGGGTTCGCCATGATGGTGGTACTGGTTACCGGCGGTCTTAACCTCGCGGTTGGTGCGATTGGGGTTGCCGCGGCAATGTTCGGTGGCTGGGCAATGGAAAGCCTGGGACTGCACTGGGGGTTCGGGGCGTTACTGGCGCTGGCGTTTGGCGGTGTGCTTGGCGCAATCAACGGTCTGGCGACGGTTAAAACCGGCGTGCACTCATTTGTGATCACCCTCGCCACCATGAGTGTTTATTTTGGTGCCATGATCGTACTCACAGAAGCCGAGGCTTTTCGGGCTCTGCCAAAAGACTTTACCGTCATCGGCAAGACCCGCTATTACGGATTTGTGTCAGCCCTGCTGCCCATTGCACTGGCCACCGGCGCAATACTTCTGGTGTTGTTTCGCTACACCGCACTGGGGCGCAAAATAAAGGCCGCTGGTGCCAACCCCAGAGCCGCCGAGTTATCCGGCATTGCGGTCGGTAACACCGTGGTGTTCTGCCACTGCCTTTCCGGTGTCCTGGCCGCACTGGCCGGGCTAATGCTCACAGCCCGCAACGGTGCCGCACTGCCATCAATGGCCGGGCATGTCGGTCAGGACTGGTTGCTGCCGTCTTTTCTGGCACCGGTTCTGGGTGGCACGCTGTTAACAGGCGGTACGCTGTCTGTGGTAGGTACAGCGCTGGGGGCAATACTCGTGAGCGTAATCACCACCGGCTTGTTGTTAATGAAATTTGCCGACTTCTGGTTGAATTTATTTCTGGGCTTAATTTTACTGGCCGCGGTATTGCTGGACCGCGTTAGATCCGTCTACGCCGCGCGGCGACAACAAATGCAGGTCGATTAATGCGCCGCTCACTACTGAACATCGACTGGCTCGGCCTGCTGGCTATTGCGATTGCAGGTTCCATGGCATTGGCCTGGTACAAACCGGCGTTTTTATCGACCCACAATTTATACGTACTGATGTTGGGGTTTTCACTCTCGGTGCTGGTGGCATTGTCCCAGATGGTGATTATAGCGATTGGCCAGATGAACCTTGCAGTTGGTGCTATCGGGGGTATGGTGGCTATTATTTTCGCCGGCAGCATGGAAGTGCTGGGGCTGCCAGTGCCGGTAGCGGTACTGCTGGGGATATTAATCGGCGTTATCGCAGGCTTTATCAACGGCTATATCACGGTTAAATCCGGCATTTCCGCGTTTGTCATCACCCTTGCCACATTATCTATATTTAAAGGCATTAACCTTGGGATCACCGAAGCACAGCCATTCTATGCGATCCCGGATGTCGTCAAGCAATTGGGCAACGCGCGTTTGGGACCCGTACCGTATTTATTGTTTCTACCGCTGGCAATCGTCGTGCTGCTGACGATACTGATGACCCGCAGCGTCATAGGCAAGCAGATACTGGCTGTTGGCGCTAACCCAAACGCTGCCAGCTTGTCGGGTATATCACTGACGCGTGTGGTAGTTATCGCCCATATCATTTCCGGATCACTGGCGGCTATCGCCGGCATGCTAACCGTGGCCAGATTGCAAATGGGTGACCCGATGATCGGTAACGACTGGCTGCTGATTTCATTCGCAGCGCCCGTCATCGGTGGCGCTGTACTGACCGGCGGCAGTGTGTCTGTGATCGGCACCTGCCTTGGCGTTGTGGTGATCACCCTGATAAGCAATGCACTGGTACTGCTCGAGGTTGACCCCTACTACGTACAGTTGTTACTGGGCCTGCTGATTCTAAGCGCCGTCGGTCTTAATCGCTACCGCGAAGTACGCCAGCGGAGAGCCAGCGCATGACCGTGCTCGCCGTTAGTAGCGTATCAAAACTGTTTCCGGGTGTACGTGCACTGGACCAGGCCAGCTTCGACCTACAGGCCGGCTCCATACATGCCCTGCTCGGTGAAAACGGTGCCGGCAAGTCTACACTGATAAAAATACTGACCGGAGTCTATACACCGGAAGCCGGCACCCTAATGGTCGACGGCCAGACCCGTAAGTTCGCAACCCCCCGTGATGCACTGTTAGCGGGCATCAGTGCAGTGCATCAGGAACGCAATCTAATTTCGTATTTCAGCGCTGCCGAGAACATCATGCTCGAAAGCCTGCCCAACGCGCGCGGCATGATAAATTTTAAGCAGATGCACGAGCAAGCCGCCCACTGGCTTGAGTCACTTAATGTCGGCATCGATCCCCGCACGCCGGTCAGTAAACTTAGCGTCGCGCAAATGCAACTGGTCGAAATTGCCAAGGCACTGGCACAGCAAGCGCATATTTTACTACTTGATGAACCCACTGCATCACTCACCCCGCACGAAACTACACACTTGTTCGAATTACTACGCCAATTGCGCGACAACGGCACCGCACTGGTATTTGTCAGCCATAAACTCGAAGAAGTGTTCGAGCTCTGCGACCGCGTCACCGTTCTGCGCGACGGCAAAAATGCCTGTCAATCGCAGCCGCTCGCCGAACTCGACCGACAGCAACTGGTCAAGTTAATGATCGGTCGTGAAGAGCAAATACCCGAGCGACCCGATACCGGCCGGCACAGCAATGACAACCCCGACAGCCCGGCACTGGACGTGCGCAATGTCGACACCCTGAGCGGGCATCGGGATATTTCTTTTAGCCTTAAAAAGGGTGAAATACTCGGCCTGTACGGACTGGTCGGATCTGGCCGGTCAGAATTTGCCAAAGCACTGATCGGCCTGGACACCATTACCCGTGGTGAAATCCGGCTGGACTCAATACCGGCCACCATCAAAGATGTACGCACCGCCCTGGCACAGTATCGCATGGGCTACGTTAGCGAGGATCGCAAGTCTGAAGGGCTGATCCTTGAACACAGTATCACCAGCAATATCGCCATTACGATCTGGGACGACCTGAAAAACTCTCTTCGCCTGCTGGGTAACCGGCGCGAGACGGCAGCCGCACAACCGCATGCACAGCGGTTACAGGTGCGCACACCGTCACTGCAACAACAAGTGGGCAACCTGTCCGGTGGCAACCAGCAGAAAGTCAGTGTGGCAAAATGGCTGGCAGCCCGCGCCAGCGTATTGATCATTGACGAGCCCACCGTCGGCATCGATATTAATACCAAAAACTATCTTCATGAATTAATCTGGCAACTCGCCTCCGAAGGCACCGCAATTCTGCTGATCTCAAGTGATATGCCGGAAATGACTTTACTGGCAGATCGTATTTTGATCATGAACGACTTCAAACTGACGGGGGAAGTGGCCAACACACGGGACTACGAATCCGTCTCTCAGGCCATCATGAGCACCATCCATCAGCAAGACACCACCCTGGAGCAACACTAATGGCACTCGTCATCGATGCACACCACCATTTCTGGGACCCGGACAACGGCGACTATGGCTGGATGCAGGGACCCGCCATGGAACCGATCCGCCAATCATTCTGGCCCGCCGATCTACAGCCGCTGCTGCACGCCAGCGGTGTTGATAAAACCGTCATTGTGCAAACCTGGTCGTCAGTTGAAGAGACAAAGCACTTTCTACAAATTGCCGCCGACACGGACTTTGTCGCCGGCGTGGTGGGCTGGGCAGACCTGACCGACAAAGCCCTGCCAGACACCTTGGCGCAACTGAAAAGCGGCCCCGGCGGCGAGTACCTGGTAGGCATACGCCACCAGGTGCACGACGAACAAGACGCCAATTGGCTGCTGCGTGACGACGTACAACACGGATTAGCCGCGGTAGAAGCAGCCGGCCTGGTGTACGACCTGCTGACCCGCCCGCGCGAGCTACCGGCAGCACTGGAAATTGTCAGCAATTTTCCAAACCTGGCCTTCGTTGTTGATCATATCTCCAAACCAGAGATCGCCAACCGCGAGTTCGACAACTGGCATAACCTGATGCAAGGCTTTACCACGCACCAGCACGTCAGCTGCAAATTGTCCGGCATGGTGACAGAAGCCAACTGGGAAACCTGGACCCCAAAAGACCTGGAGCCCTATATCAAGGCAACTATAGATATCTTTGGCGAAGACCGCACAATGTACGGCAGCGACTGGCCGGTAAGCCTGCTGGCAGCAAGCTACGCCCGGGTCAAAGAGGCTCTAGAAAGTAATCTGGCCCAGGTCAGCACGGCAACCAAAGACAAAATAATGGGCACCAATGCAGCTCGCATTTATAAGCTGCCCATCTAACAGCATAAAGGCAACACAAACCCCACAACCCGGAACACCACGATGCAACGCATGGGAATGGTAATAGGTATTGAGGTCGACAAGATAGCCGAATACAAATCACTGCATGCCAATTGCTGGCCAGAGATACGTCAGGGCCTGGTCGACGCTAATATAAAAAACTACAGCATCTGGCTGCACGAAGGTGAAAAACTGCTATTCGCCCAATGGGAATACCACGGCAATGATTTTGATGCTGACATGCAGGCTATCGCTGATCAGCCCGTCACCCAGCGCTGGTGGGCACTGTGTAGTCCATGCCAGAAGAGAGTAGCAACCCGCAAAGCCGGTGAACACTGGTCAATGATGGAAGAAGTGTTTTTTCAGGCTTAGACTTTAGAAGAATCAAGTAGAGACAGCTCCCGGCCCCTGGAAACCCGCAGCGTCAGCAAGGCGACCCCACCCACCGCAACCCACAAGCCCAAACCCCACCACAAAAACCACCAAAACCCTGGAAACCCGCAGCGTCAGCAAGGCGACCCCACCCACCGCAACGCACAAGCCCTAACCCCCACCACAAAACCCACCAAAACCCTGGAAACCCGCAGCGTCAGCAAGGCGACCCCACACACCGCAACCCACAAGCCCTAAACCCCACCACAACAACCACAACAACAACCACAACACAACAACAACAACAACAACAACAACAACAACAACCACAACAACAACAACAACAACAACAACAACAACAACAACAACAACAACAACAACAACAACCACAACCACAACCACAAC
>CALKXD010000097.1 GCA_938003855.1 uncultured Granulosicoccaceae bacterium
GACATTAATCCAACCAGCGAATGAACTTTATAGATTTCCCCGCCCCCGATAAGGAAAAGGAATTTCAACCCCACTGCAAACAAACGACAGAAAAGTAAGCAAACGACTTACACCACTGACCACCCATGCAACAATGGCATATAGAATCAAACGGGGCCAGACGCGTTCTACGCGTGTCTACCAGCAGCAGGGACCAGCCCTGGTATAGGAAAGAAATTCTAGCGCCTGGTGTTCAACGCCGCCACTCTCGCCAGCAATTCGTCAGCATCATTCCCTAGAAAATTCACATGCGCCATTTTGCGACCCGCGCGTGCTTCAGACTTACCGTAGACATGCAGATGACTGTCGGAGCTTTCACATAACTGCTGCCAGGTAAAGCCTTCTGCCAGCACCATGTCACCCAGTACATTTAACATGACCGCAGAACACTGCAGATCTACACGCGCCGCCGGCAAGCCGCAAAGGGTCCGTACCTGCTGATCAAACTGCGAGTGGGAAGTCGCATCCAGTGTGAAATGACCACTGTTGTGTGGACGCGGCGCTATCTCGTTTATCAGTAATGCATCGCCGCACACAAACATCTCTACCGCCAGCACACCAACATATTCCAGCGCATCGGCAAGCGACGTCGCCAACTGCAATGCCTGCTTAGCCGTCGCACCATCAACACGTGCCGGGACCACGCACGTGTCCAGAATACCGTTATGATGTTTATTTTCGATCAACGGGAATGTTTCGACACGACCGAAAATATCCCGAGCCAGCACCACCGACACCTCTTTTTCAAACGGCACAAAATCTTCAACGATGCACTCGACAGAACCAAACCGTTCAAACGCAGCGACGGCATCTGCAGCCGAACTGCACACACTTTGCCCTTTGCCGTCATAGCCGAGTTGCGTGGTTTTAATCACTGCCTTGCCGGACATCTGCGCAAACGCTGCTGCTATCTGTTCTGCCTGCGTTACACCGGCAAACGCGTTGGTCGGAAGGTTATGCGTCTGGAAAAATGTTTTTTCACGTAACCGGTTTTGTGCTATTTCGACCGCTGCCGGCCCCGGTGACACCGGAATACTCCGCTGCAAATATCGCAGACTGTCTGCCGGTACGTTTTCAAACTCGGTGGTCACCGCGTCACACCGCGCGGCCAGTTCTGCAAGGCCGGCGGGGTCGTCATAGGCGTATTTAAGATGCGCTGTTGCGACTTCTGACGCCGGTCCCTGCTCCGCCGGGTCAAGCACAACGACCCGATAGCCCATCTGTGTAGCAGCATGGGCAAACATGCGGCCCAGTTGACCGCCGCCAAGCACTCCCAGTGTGGCACCCGGCAGTAACGGGTATTGGCGCAGATCGCTACTCATACCGGCAACTCTGATTGCTCTGCCTTGAGGCGCTGCGCATCACGAAAAGCATTCAGCCTGGCGGTCAGTGCGTCATCGCCTGCCGCAAGCATGGCAGCCGCAAACAATCCTGCGTTGGCGGCACCGGCATCTCCAATTGCAAAGGTTGCGACCGGCACACCGCGCGGCATCTGCACAATAGATAACAGGGAATCGTTGCCGCTCAGGTGCCGTGACGGCACCGGCACGCCCAGCACTGGCAGAATCGTTTTTGCCGCCAGCATACCCGGCAGGTGTGCCGCGCCACCGGCACCGGCAATGATAATCCGCATACCACGCGCACTGGCGGTCTCTGCGTAGTCAAACATCAAATCAGGGGTCCGGTGTGCTGACACCACCTTGCACTCGTGGGGAATGTCGAGCGACAGCAAAATCTCGTGCGCGTTGCTCATCACCCCCCAGTCACTTTCACTGCCCATCACCACACCCACTAAAGGATTCTGCATCTGCCGCGGCCATTCGCTAAAATGCTAATGGTGACTAAATTTGTCACACAACGCCACCGCTATTGCACGCATCGGAATACCCGCCTTGGCCCACACAATAAGCACCACCACCATCCGCTCCCTGCCGCTGATTCATCAAGGCAAGGTGCGGGATATCTACGCCGTCGGTGATGACCACCTGTTACTGATTGCCACCGACAGGCTTTCCGCCTTTGACGTGGTATTCCCGGACCCTCTGCCGGGCAAAGGAATACTACTGACAAAAATTGCGGCATTCTGGTTCGAGCAAATGCACGACCTGGTACCCAACCACCTCAGCCACGACCTCACCCTGGAAGATATCCTCAGTGACGCCGACGAGCTTGATCAGGCGCGTGATCGAAGCATGATCGTCAAACGACTCGACGGCTTCCCCATCGAAGCTATCGTACGCGGCTATCTGATCGGCTCTGGCTGGAAAGATTATCAAAGCACCGGCGCGCTGTGCGGGATTGACCTCCCCGACAACCTGCAACTGGCCCAACAATTTGCAGAACCGTTATACACCCCGGCCACCAAGGCAGACGTGGGCGATCACGACGAAAATATATCGTTTACAGAGACGGCCAATCTGATCGGTGCTGACCACGCCACCGAGGTTAGAGAAATCAGCCAGGCCATTTACCAGCGCGCTGCCGAATTTGCACGCAGTCGCGGATTAATACTGGCAGACACCAAGTTCGAGTTCGGGCTCGATAGCGACGGCACGGTCACCCTGATGGACGAAATCCTGACGCCGGACAGTTCGCGCTACTGGGATGCGGCAAGCTGGCAGCCGGGCCACAACCCGCAAAGCTACGACAAGCAATTTGTGCGCGATTACCTGGAGACACTCGACTGGAACAAAACCGCGCCGGGCCCGGCGTTGCCGCAGGATATTTTAGACAGAACCCTGCAACGCTATCAGCAGGCGCTCGACATCCTGACGGCTTAACAAACGCACTTAATGTGGGGAAATCACAGACCGCAGTGAACACTGCGGTCTGCGCCAAAGACCGTTAAGCGATGGTGATATCGCGGTCCAGGTAGACATCCTGAATAGAATTCAGCAGCTTGATGCCGTCGTTCATTGGCTTCTGGAAAGCCTTGCGACCGGAAATCAGGCCCATGCCGCCGGCGCGCTTGTTGATCACAGCCGTGCGTACCGCCTGACCATAATCGTCAGAGCCGGATGCCCCGCCTGAGTTAATTAATCCAGCACGACCCATGTAGCAGTTCGCCACCTGATAGCGCACCAGATCAATCGGATTCTCTGACGTCAGCTTATCGTAGACCAGGTCATTGGTATGACCAAAGCCAACCGCCCGGTAACCACCGTTGTTCTCGGCCTGCTTCTGCTTGACGATATCTGCTTTCAAAGTTGCCGCCAGATGATTCGCCTGACCGGTCAAATCAGCCGAAGAGTGGTAATCAGTGCCGTCTTTTTTGAATTCTGAATTTCGCAGATAGGCCCACAGCACGGTCGTCATTCCCAGTTCGTGAGCCAGCTCAAACGCTTCGCTCACTTCCTGTATCTGCCGTCGGGAATCAGGAGATCCGTAGTAGATAGTGGTGCCGACAGCAACACAACCCATATCAAATGCCTGGCGCACTGAAGCAAACATGGTCTGCTCGTACATGGCCGGATGGGTCAGCGCTTCATTGTGATTAAGCTTCAGCATAAAAGGAATTTTGTGTGCGTATTTGCGCGACACAGACGCCAGCACGCCCAGCGTCGACGCCACACAGTTACAGCCACCTTCAAGTGCCAGCTCAACGATGTTTTTGGGATCGAAGTAGATCGGGTTCGGCGCGAATGACGCCGCACCCGAATGCTCGATACCCTGATCCACCGGCAGAATCGACACATAGCCGGTTCCAGCCATACGACCAGCGTTGAAGATGCTGCTCATGGAGCGCATTACCGCGGGCGATCGATCGCCTTCGGCCACAACACGATCAATGTAGTCCGGCCCCGGCAAATACAGGGAGGATTTATCGATAGTTTTACACTGGTGAGTTAACAACGGTTCGGCGTCTGCGCCGAGCAAAGCCTGGATGTCAGTCATAATTCAGTATCCGATTGAGACAAGGGGTTCTTTTCGGATGCTCTGCAACAGTGGTGCAGACATCTGCACTGGCTGTATCGGCATCTCCTGCCTGTTCAAGAATAAAGGAACCCGTTGCACTTTGTGATTGCAAAATCGTTGTGATCCAACCGACACAGCGAATACTGTGCCGGTTGCTGTCGCGGGTTCAGACTGTGGAAAAGCGCCTACTCAGAGATGAGTGGCCCATCAACCCAATCGCCAACCCGAACGATCTTCATCGAGTTGGTACCACTGGCAACACCGAACATATCGCCCTTGGTAATAATAACCATGTCCCCATCGGCGACACTTTGCTGCTCAACCAGTTTCTGGACGACGGTTTGGTTTGCCTCGTAGGAACTTTGCAAGCGATCTTCAAACGGCACCGGATAGACACCACGGTACAACGTGACGCGCGTTTGCGTATCAGCATTCATCGTTACTGCGTAAATCGGAATGCTGGAACTGATGCGCGACATCCACAGTGCGGTAGAGCCGGTTTCAGTCAGCGCACCAATGGCTTTCACTTCCAAATGGTTGGCGGCATACATACTCGCCATGGCGATTGACTCATCGATCGCATCAAAGTTGCTGTGCAGACGGTGCTGCGACTCCATTACGCTAGGCTGTTTTTCCGCCTCTTCACAGATACGCCCCATCGCAGTCACGGCACGGTCCGGGTAACGACCCACGGCGGTTTCCGCTGACAACATCACCGCATCGGTACCGTCGAGCACGGCGTTGGCCACATCGAACACTTCTGCACGGGTCGGGATAGGGCTGACCACCATCGACTCCATCATCTGGGTAGCGGTTATCACAACCTTGTTTGCCGAACGCGCCTTGCTGATCAGGGATTTCTGCACTGCCGGTAGTTGCGGATCACCGATCTCAACACCTAAATCTCCGCGTGCCACCATGATGACATCGGTGACTTTAAGAATTTCATCAATCGCCTCTACGGCTTCAGCGCGTTCGATTTTGGCTACAATTCCGGCATTGCTGCCAGCATCATTCAGCAGTTTGCGGGCGTGGTTGATGTCTGCAGCATCACGTGGAAACGACACGCCGAGGTAATCTATGTTCAGCTCCACCGCCAGCTTCAGATCTGCGCGATCCTTGTCGGTAATTGCCGATGCCGACAACCCACCTCCACGCAGGTTGATCCCCTTGCGATTCGATAGCTTGCCACCCACCATCACTTTAGAGTGAATTTTTCCACCGTCAATTTCGGTTGCTTCCAGCACAATGCGCCCATCGTCCAGGACCAGCACACTGCCGACACTGATGTCTTTAGGCAGATCTCGGTAGGTACAGCCGACGGTGTTCTGATTGCCAGCGTTTTTATCGAGATCGATATCAAGTGTGAATGAATCGCCTTTGGCCAAGTCGATGGAATCATTTTCAAAGTTGGAAACGCGAATTTTCGGCCCTTGAAGATCCCCCAGAATACCGATCACCCGGTTCTCTTCAGCAGCCACTCTGCGTAACGTCGACACGCTGTTCCGGTGATCATCAGCACTGCCATGCGAGAAGTTTATCCGTACAACATCGACCCCTGCTTTGATCAGGTCACGCATTGCCACTTCGTTGCTCGTCGCCGGTCCTAACGTGGCAACAATTTTTGTTCTTCGCATATAAAAGCCAATTTTTAGAGGTTGATAACCCCCTATTGTAATTGGTTTTGACAAGAACTGTCGTATTTCGAACAGCGCGCACCCGAAACAATAGGCCGACGCCGGTAACTGGCTGACTTAAAGTCTAAATGAGGGCTCAGCGGCAAATGCAAATACAGTCGGTGGCCGGAAAATTACCCGGCTCGACTCTGCCGGCCGCCCGACGCAGACCGCCGCTTACCCGTTTGAGCCAAAAGCAAACAGGTCAACCCGCTTCAGGACTGACTGCGTTGTTCCAGCATTGCTACCGCCGGTAGCGTTTTCCCCTCCAGAAACTCCAGAAAGGCACCACCGCCGGTCGATATATAACTGATATCACCCGTAAGCCCGAATTGATCAACGGCCGCCAGCGTATCACCACCACCGGCAATCGAGAACGCGGCGGACGCGGCAATCGCCTCGCCCACTACCCGCGTGCCATCGGCAAATTGCGAAAATTCAAACACACCGACTGGCCCGTTCCAGACAATCGTGCCGGCATTTTTCAGTATTTCCGCGTACTGCAAAGCGGTCTTCGGGCCGACGTCAAAGATCATCTCATCTGCAGCAACTGCGGCGACATCTTTAGTTATTGCGGGGGTTGTTTCGGAAAATTCCTGTCCGCAGACCACATCCACAGGAACCGGTATATCTCCCCCCTTGGCCAGCGCAGCACGACGCAGTTTTGCAGCCTCACCGACCAAATCTTCTTCATACAGGGAGTTGCCAATCGCATGGCCTTCGGCCGCAATAAAGGTGTTGGCAATACCGCCACCGACAATCAACTGATCAACAATGCCTGACAATGATTCCAGTACGGTTAATTTAGTCGATACCTTAGACCCGCCAACCACCGCCACCAGCGGTCGTGCCGGGTTATTCAGCGCTTTGCCGAGTGCGGCCAGTTCGCCAGCCAGCAACGGACCGGCACAGGCGACCGGCGCAAACCTGGCCACACCATGGGTTGAGGCCTGTGCACGGTGCGCGGTCCCGAACGCATCCATCACAAACACATCACACAGCGCGGCATACTGTTTTGCCAATGATTCATCGTCCTTTTTTTCACCGGTGTTAAATCGGACATTCTCAAGCAACGTCACAGTCCCGGGCGCTACCTCGGGGACGGTATCAAGATAATTATCAACTAATGCGACCGGTCTGCCGAGCAATTCTGCCAGTCGTGTGGCAACCGGCTGCAATGAAAACTGCGCCTCGGGATTTCCCTCGGTCGGGCGCCCCAGGTGCGACATCACCATCACCGCCGCCCCTTTTTCCAGTGCCAGTTCAATAGTTGGCACCGAGGCGACGATGCGTAAATCAGAACTGACCTCGCCATCTTTGACCGGGACGTTGAGATCGGCGCGAATCAGTACACGCTGGCCGGTTATTTCCAGTTCATTAAGCGTTTTCATAAAACGGCCTCTGCAGTCGAAGGTCAAAATCAACAAGTGAAACAAAAACGTGCCGCACAAGGCGGCACGCGGTTGTGCACGGTAAAATTGAAATCCAGCGTTACTTGGCGTTCATTAACGCTACCGTGGTATCGAGCATGCGGTTGGAAAAACCCCATTCGTTGTCGTACCAGGAGCAAACCTTAACCAGCGTGCCACCGGTAACGCGTGTCATGCCTGAGTCAAAATTCGACGTCGTACTGGTGTGATTAAAATCGACCGACACCAAGGGTGCATCGGTATAGGCCAGAACTTTGCCGTCCGCTGCTGCTTTCATGATGTCATTGACTTCATCAACCGTGGTGTCACGCGCTGCCTGGAAAGTCAGATCAACCAGAGACACATTGATAGTAGGCACACGAATCGCAAAACCGTCCAGCTTGCCATTGAGTTCCGGCAGCACCAGACCGACCGCTGCCGCAGCACCGGTGTTGGTCGGGATCATTGACATCGTGGCCGAGCGCGCGCGACGCAGATCTGTGTGATACACATCGGTCAGTACCTGATCGTTGGTATAGGCATGTATGGTTGTCATCAATCCACTCAGCAGGCCGATTTTTTCATGCAGCGGCTTGACCATTGGCGCCAGGCAATTGGTGGTGCAACTGGCGTTTGAAATAACCGTATCCGATGATTTCAACACCCCTTCGTTCACGCCATAGACAATCGTTGCATCAACCCCTTTGCCCGGAGCCGAGATCACGACTTTCTTCGCACCACCGGCAATATGCGCACTGGCAGTTTCTTTGCTGGTGAAAAAACCGGTGCACTCGAGCACCACATCCACACCCAACTCACCCCAGGGCAATTTGGCCGGATCACGCTCGGCAAACACTTTGATGCGATCACCGTTAACGATGATGTCATCACCATCAACAGTCACCTCACCGGGAAAACGACCATGCGCAGTGTCGTATTGCGTCAGGTGCGCATTGGTTTTCGAGTCACCCAGATCATTGATCGCAACGACATCAAATTCTTTATTCCGACCAGACTCGAACAGCGCACGCAGTACGTTCCGACCAATTCGTCCGTACCCGTTAATCGCCAGTTTTATCGCCATACTTGATCTCCAGTAATATCTATAAAATGAGGGACAGATGCCGCACGTCGTAGCACTACAGCAGCTTTTTCACTGCGTCAGCTACATTGGCAACGGTAAAGCCAAAATGTTCAAAAACCTGATCCGCCGGACCCGACTCACCAAAGGTGTCCAGGCAAACCATTGCACTGTTGCTTCCTGCGTACTTGTACCAAGCACCCGATACACCTGCATCAATCACCACCCGGGCGCTGACAGCAGCAGGCAACACAGAATCCCGATAACTCTGTGACTGACGGTCAAACACGTTGGTCGATGGCATAGACACCACCCTGCAGCTAATACCCTCTGCGGCCAACCGGGCATGAGCTTCAACCGCCAGACCCACTTCTGAGCCACAGCTTATGAGAATTGCTTGTGGTTTATCGCTATCAACCAGAACGTAGCCGCCTTTTTCGATATCGGCAATCTGCGCTTCAGTACGCGACTGGTGCGCCAGACCCTGCCGGCTAAACAGCAGACTCGACGGACCATCGGTTCGCTCCAGTGCACATTTCCAGCTCACGGCAGACTCCACCGCATCACAGGCGCGCCACACATCCATATTTGGAATCAAACGCAGCGTTGCCGCCTGCTCAACTGGCTGGTGGGTGGGACCATCCTCGCCCAGACCGATTGAGTCGTGCGTAAATACGTGGATGGTTGGTATTTTCATCAGTGCGGCCATGCGCAAAGCATTGCGAGCGTATTCGGAGAACATTAAAAAGGTTGCACCATACGGCTTGAACCCACCGTGCAGCACCAGGCCATTCAAGATAGCCGCCATACCGAATTCACGTACACCAAAATAGATGTAATTGCCGTCTGCAGATTCTTCAATACCTCGGCTGCCCGACCAGATAGTCAGGTTGGAGCCCGCCAGATCTGCCGAGCCACCAATCAACTCCGGCAACGCCGGTCCGAAGTTATTCAGTGTATTTTGCGATGCTTTGCGGGACGCTACCTTTTCACCTGCCGCATCTACTTCTTTAATGTAGTTTGCAGCAACCACTGACCAATCCGCCGGCAGTTCACCAGACATGCGCCGCTCAAATTCGGCCGCATCCTGCGGGTATTTTTCACGGTACTGAGCCATTTTATCTGACCAGTCAGATTCCGCTGTGGCGCCGGCCTGTTTGGCATCCCAACCGGCATACACATCGGCGGGCACTTCAAACGGGGCATGCGGCCAGTTCAGTTCGGCACGCGCAAGAGTAATTTCATCGGCACCCAGCGGTGCACCGTGCGACGACTCTTTGCCGCCTTTGTTAGGCGATCCGAAACCGATCACGGTCTGGCAACATATTAGAGTCGGCTTGCCGGTTTCAGCGTGTGCTGCCTCAATAGCCGCCTTGATCGCCGCGTGGTCGTGACCGTCGACTTTGGCGATAACATGCCAGCCATAAGCCTCGAAGCGCGCCGGGGTGTCATCACTGAACCAGCCTTCCACCTCACCGTCGATAGAGATGCCGTTGTCATCGTAAAAAGCCACCAGCTTACCCAGCCCCAGAGTCCCGGCCAGAGAGCAGACCTCGTGCGAGATTCCTTCCATCAGACAGCCGTCGCCAAGGAACACATAGGTGTGATGATCAACAATTGTGGCATCCGGCTTGTTGAATTGTGCCGCCAGCGTGCGCTCGCCAATTGCCATGCCCACCGCATTGGCAATACCCTGCCCCAACGGGCCAGTGGTGGTTTCAACACCGGGCGCATAACCATACTCGGGGTGGCCCGGTGTTTTTGAATGCAGTTGCCGGAAATTTTTCAGCTCGCCTATGTCGAGTTCGTAACCGCTCAGGTGCAGCAGCGAGTACAACAACATCGACCCATGCCCGTTTGACAGCACAAAGCGATCGCGGTCAGGCCACTGGGGATTCACCGGATTGTGCTTCAGAAAGTCGTTCCAGAGTGTTTCCGCAATATCTGCCATGCCCATGGGGGCACCAGGGTGGCCGGAGTTTGCTTGCTGGACCGCATCCATGCTTAACGCGCGAATGGCGTTCGCCAGTGTTCTATGATCAACCATTGGATTGGGGGTTCCCGGTAAATAACGTAGATAAGTGAGGCGGTATTGAATCCGATAAACAACGGTAGAGATCCGGCTCTTGGCCGGACCGGGTTACCAGCAAGGTCATTACCGCAAGTGAGGTGTCGCCGGTAACTCGCTGAATCTGTGAGGTAACGTTGCGACTTGTAAGTACTAACGGCAGCAAACTAACCGCCAATAATATCATTTGTGACACAAGCCTGAAACAGCGCGACCACCCGTGCCGTGGGTTTCATCTGAATATTTTCGAATAAACACATGAAAATCATCAAAAAACTTGAATAATTGCCGATGAACCACTATCTCTCTCCACCACCGCAATAACAACATTGGGCGTAGACATGAATCTGCGATTTCGCTAAACTGGTGGTTTGGCTTTCTATAAGGTGTAATCGTTCGTGAATGCTCGATCCGCGCGTAAAACATCAATGGACCAGAATCAGCAATCCCGTATTAAGGAGCTGATTGCCAAGGGTAAAGAACAAGGTTATCTGACTTACGCCGAAGTCAACGACCACCTTCCCGATGGTATCGTTGATCCAGAGCAGGTTGAAGAAATAATCGCCATGATTAACGACATGGGGATTACCGTCCACGAGGCGGCACCTGACTCAGATACATTAATACTTTCAGACTCCAGTACGCTCAGCCCCGATGACGACGCCGCCGATGAAGCGGCAGCGGCACTGGCCAGCGTAGACGGAGAATTCGGCCGCACCACCGATCCGGTCCGCATGTACATGCGTGAGATGGGCACCGTGGAGCTACTGACCCGCGAAGGCGAAATCGAAATCGCCAAACGCATCGAAGAAGGTCTGGGCCAGGTACAGGCCGCTCTCGCCAGCTTTCCGTCCACAGTGCAGAAAATCCTCGATCGCTATGCCCGCGTAGCTGCCGAAGAAGCCCGCATGAGCGATCTGCTGGTCGGTTTTATCGACCCGAACGCACCGGACGACATCCCCACACCGGCACAGCAGCAGGCTAATCGTGAAAAAGCCGCCGCCGAAGCCGAAGAAAACGACGAGGAAGAAGAAGTCGTCGACACCGGCCCCGACCCGGAAGAAGTCCGCGAGCGCATGGTGGCCCTGGAAGCCGCACACCGCAAAGCGATGGCAATCATCACCAAGATCAAAGACGGCAGCTCTACTGAGCTCCTCAAGGCGACGGAAAAAACCACCGCCATGATCATGGAACTAAAAATGTCGCCGAACTTCATCGACGAACTCACGCGCAATCTGCGCGAGCGCGTCTACCGTATTCGCGCGCAGGAAAAAGCCATTCGCGACACCTGCTGCATTCGCTGCGATATGCCGCGTAAAGAATTCATTGCCACTTTTCCCGGCAACGAAATCAACCCCGACTGGCTGCAAAAACACCTGGACAGCGGCAAGGCCTACGCTGTACGCCTCGAAGAAAACGCCGAAGACATTCGCCGCTACCAGCGACGCATGGCAACCATTCAGGAAGAAACCACCCTGACCGTCGGCCAGATAAAAGAGATCAGCCGTCGCATGTCCATTGGTGAGGCAAAAGCGCGCCGCGCCAAGAAAGAAATGGTAGAGGCCAACCTCAGACTGGTCATCTCTATCGCCAAGAAATACACCAACCGTGGCCTGCAGTTCCTCGACCTCATCCAGGAAGGCAATATCGGATTGATGAAAGCGGTCGATAAATTCGAATACCGTCGTGGTTACAAGTTTTCAACCTATGCCACCTGGTGGATTCGACAGGCAATCACCCGCTCTATCGCCGATCAGGCGCGCACCATTCGTATTCCGGTCCACATGATTGAGACCATCAACAAGCTCAATCGAATTTCCCGCCAGATGCTGCAATCCATGGGTCGCGAAGCGACACCTGAAGAACTTGCCGAAAAAATGGAAATGCCGGAAGACAAAATCCGCAAAGTGCTGAAAATTGCCAAAGAGCCTATCTCGATGGAGACGCCGATTGGCGATGACGAAGACTCGCACTTGGGTGATTTCATCGAAGATCAGAACATTCTGTCTCCGGTCGACTCCGCCACCTCTGGTGGTCTGGGCGAAACCACACACGAAGTACTGGCAAGCCTCACTCCGCGTGAAGCCAAGGTACTGCGCATGCGCTTCGGCATCGACATGAATACCGATCACACACTGGAAGAAGTCGGCAAGCAGTTTGACGTCACACGTGAGCGTATTCGTCAGATAGAAGCAAAGGCACTGCGCAAGCTTCGCCACCCCACTCGCTCAGAGCAACTGCGAAGCTTCCTCGACGGCGAGTAAACACACACCGCTTCCACACGTAAAGGTTTGTCTATTTCGGAGCGGTAGTTCAGTTGGTTAGAATACCGGCCTGTCACGCCGGGGGTCGCGGGTTCGAGTCCCGTCCGCTCCGCCAATTAAAAAAGGGTGCCTTCCGGCCCCCTTTTTTTTGCCTGTTAGCAGCCAGTCGCAGGTATCGCTGAACGCACTCTACAAGAGCAGCCACTCAAGCATCCGACAGCCAGTGGCATCTATCTGGCTTGCAGGCTTGCAAGCAATAATTCACAAGACGCCCCAGCAGTTATGATGTACAATCCTCCGTTCGTGGGCCTGTAGCTCAGTTGGTTAGAGCAGTGGACTCATCAAAATGGTGCGTCACTATTGTAAAATAGTGAATGAACGGGATGAATTCAGGGAAACCTTAACAGCCAGGCTGAAGGCAATCCTGAGCCAAGCCAAAGGTACACCTTTGGAAGGTGCAGAGACTACCTGAGAACTACAGTGTTCTTAATAACAGGCTAGAGCGTCCCGCGCCCCACCAGCCGCAAAGCTCAATGTTGTAGCTGAGGGTGATGAGATAGTCCGCTCCGTTCAGAAATGTCCGGGCAAAGTGAATCCATTGGTCGTAGGTTCAAATCCTACCGGGCCCACCACTCTATTTGAACGCTGTTCAAATATACTCCGGACTGTCCAGGTCCGGCAGCACGAAAAATATCACCATGGCACCACCCGGCCGCGTCAGCTTGGCATCGGTACTGGCGATCATGTGCACACCTCGACGTTCCAACGTCTACCCTTATGTGCAGTTATACCAGCGCAATTCGCAACCACACCTGAGATTGCCGCAACTACCCCGGATCTACACACAGCCCTTAGTGACTAACACACCTATAGCCGGACAACTCCACTGTCGATAAAGCCGCGCTCCGTGGCCATCCCCTCGACACATCAGGCACGACATTGCGATCAAGCACTCATTGCTTGATGCTTGTCGACGTAAGCCCTATCAAGACCGATCCGCCTAATTCAGGAAAGGCCCGCATCCACCTAGATCGAAACGATTTCCACTTACATCACCCGTGTAGTTATCCAAGACCCCCAATACACTTAATCCCCCCCCATTTCACTGGATCACCCCACACTAAACAGTTGACTTTTAGTCAACACCTGACTAAAGTTGCCTTATAGTCAACCGATAGAAACCCTTGATGCACGTCATCTCGCGCAAACCGTTTCGCGACGCTGCCGAACGGTTCCCAAACTCGCGTGTCGCGATCGATGATTGTTATCGAGTGCTCCGTGGCGGTACGTTCAAAACCCCTGCTGAGCTTCGCCGGGTATTTCCATCGCTAGATAACTTCAAATATCTGGATCGATGGTGGGTGATCGATAACAGCGGAAATCATCTGCGCCTGCTGGCTTTTATCGATTTTGAACTGAATCGTTTATACGTAAGGCACATCGTAACTCACACGGAGTACGACAAACTAACAATCAGGTATCGCAGGAAGGGGAAAAACCAATGAGCTATGCCACCTTAAAGAACACAGCACGAAAGCTTAGTGAGCAGGCCAGCTTCCTGGTAGAGATCAGTAACGGCGATGAGTACGATCAAGCGTTATTACTTATGGACGAGTTGATTGATGACTACGACAATCAACAAATGCTCATTGGACTCCTATCAAGGTCAATCGAGCGTTGGGAAGAGTCCGACGATGATTTTACCGAATTCAATCGACGTACAACCGTTGGTGATCCCGCCGTCTCTGTGCTCCGTGCACTCATGGATCAGCATAATCTCGGTGGCGGTGACCTACCTGAGATCGGCAGTAAATCGCTGGTATCAAAAATCCTGAATGAACGTGGTCGTCAACTGACACGACAGCATATCGATGCACTGAGTAAACGCTTTAATATCAGCCCCGCTTTGTTTTTTTCGTAGTGACACTAACCCCGCGTCCTGCACATTCATTGCGGAAATTCCAGACCTCCTCCGGTTTAGTGAACACCAAGGCGCAGTAACACCGGATATATCATTGCCTCCGTATTGTACGGTGCCGATACAACCATGTATCGAATGTTTTCACTCACGATTGTAGATCATCTCCATGCACTCAAGCATAGATGCCACCGCAACACACCTGAATTTACAGGCAAGAGAGTCAGTACCAGGAGAAACGACGGTCTAATTACCGGTGAACTCTATCATTGTAACGACATCACTGGTTTAACGTGTCCGCAATTTTCAACGTTGAATTTTATCGCATACCCCGAGCGACAATCTATCTTTGGTTGGCATTAACACAATACCTGAATTACACCGAATCTCCAGTCTGCAAAAAATTATCGCGCTCTCTAAACAGAGACCTTGTTATGTCAGACCCCATACGGATAGAGTTACTAACTGGAACACGATACGAAGCGCATCTTTATGCTGCTTAGGCGGTTGCTCGCTCGCTACACACATATTCATTCGATTCCTGCTGACTATGATCCTGCGGGTATTCTTTATTGCCAGTGTCGTACAAACAGCGAGACGGTAAAAGAGCTTATGGGCCGCCTTATAACAGCGATCGCGAAAAAGCCAAACGATGCCGCTAATGCACCAGGACACCGATTTTCAGGTTCTAGAGCACCATAGGGATCTGAAACTCACGCAAAACGCCGATTTCAATATTAGTATGTATTTTCTAAAGGCTATTGTATACGCGCAAACGGCGAACCGCAGATACTATGACGGTTCGCGGAAGATAGCCTGAATTGCGCTGAC